>JAHWYE010000041.1 GCA_020028195.1 Nitrospirota bacterium | reverse complement strand
GGCCTCGGCATCACCTCCTCTAAGGGCTTGGCTCGCGCAATGGCCGAGATCCTCCCGCCAGGGCGCGTCCCGGAGGATCTCAAGGGTGTGAGTGTGAAGATCAGCGGATGCCACAATTCTTGCGCCCAACACCACATTGCCACCATCGGATTGCATGGTGTCGGCAAGCGCGTAGGCGAGCATGTCGCGCCCCATTACGAACTGCACCTCGGTGGCCAAGTGAATGGGACCGCCAAGATCGGCCAGATGACGGTCAAGCTTCCGGCCAAGAACGTGCCGGCGGCGGTCTCACACCTGCTCGCGGTATACCGCCGCGATCGGCAGGTGGGAGAGGGCCTGCCTGCCTTCGTCACCAGGACCGGCAAGGCCAAGCTCAAGGAAGAACTGATCCCTTACACGATCGTCCCGACCTTTGAGGAGGATCCCAGCTATTTCTATGACTGGGAAGGTGAGGAGGAATTTGTCCTGGAAGATTTGGGGCCGGGCGAATGTGCCGGCGGCGCGCTGGAGATGATCGACAACCGCATCTTGGAAGCGGAACAGGAACTGTACCAGGCCCGCCTGTTAGCAGAGAAACACCAGTATGCGGTCTCGGTGAACAAGGCCTATCGCGCGGTGCTTGCTGGGGCGAAGGCCTTGTTGGTCACCGAAGGAATTGATCCGGCGACGGATGCTGAGACTTTTTCGGAGTTTGAGCGTCGTCTCGCTGAAAAGAGCATCGTGCCGGTTTCATACCGAAACTTGGGCTCACAGATCGGTGACCTGGGACCGAAGGACACGACGCCGGAATTTGCTCAGGACAAGATCGCCTTTGCACGAGGGTTTGTAGAGGCGTGCAAGGCCGCGACGGAGCAGATGGGGAAGGATCTCAAGCTTGCCCAGGCTGGAAAGGCCGAGGGGGCTGACAAGCCGTCCCCGGCGCTCCAGGAGACGCAGCCGGCCACTGGCGTGACGGTCTTCGACCTTCGGGGCGTCATGTGCCCGCTCAACTACGTCAAGACCAAGCTGAAACTGGAGATGATGGAGGCGGGCGAGCGACTGGAGGTCTGGCTTGACGCGGGCGACCCGATCAAGAACGTGCCCATGAGCCTTCGCAATGACGGCCATAAGATTCTGGCTGAGGAACCGTTGGAACCGGAATCGGCGCACTTCAAGGTGCTGGTCGAGAAGGTCGATGGCTGATGGTCAATGGCTAATGGAGGATGAGGAACAAGAGAAGCAGGTAATCTTCATGGACCATCAACCATCAGCCATCAATCATGCGTCGGCCATGCCGACGACGGATGAACTGAAGGCCATCAACGACTCCTTCGAGACCAAACATCCGCAGGATGTCTTGGCCTATGCGTTGGAGCGGTATGCTCCCCGCATCGTGCTCGCCTGCAGCTTCGGCGCGGAGGATGTCGTGCTGGTAGACATGGTTCACCGCATCAACCCGAGGATTCCGCTCTTCTACCTGGACACGGATTTTCTGTTCAAAGAGACCTACGAGGTGCGGGATCGCATCCTGGCCAAATACGGATTGCTCCCGGATCAGGTCATCCAGATCAAATCTTTGCTCACGCCGGATCAGCAAGCAGCCCGGTACGGCGAGGCGCTCTGGGCGCGGGAGCCCGATCAGTGCTGTCAATTGCGCAAGGTCGAACCGTTAGCCCGCGCGCTCAATGGATACTCGGCTTGGATCACCGGCATCCGGCGAGACCAGGCCCCGACCCGCGCCAATGCCGGGTTGGTCGAATGGGACAAGAAATTCCAATTGATCAAAGTCAATCCGCTGGCAAAGTGGACTGCGTCTGATGTCTGGGCCTATATCCAGGTGCATGAGGTCCCCTACAACGAGCTTCACGACCGCAACTATCCCAGCATCGGGTGCACCCACTGCACTGCCCCGGTCTTGCCGGGAGAAGATCCACGGTCAGGCCGGTGGAAAAACTTTGCAAAGACCGAGTGTGGCCTGCATAAGTGAGACGTGAACCGTTATTCGTGAATCGCCGGAGCTTTTGCGTTTAACGATGAACGATTAACGAATCACGAGGGTGCGCCCATGCAGCAATTTATCGCCAAGATCGGGAAGGGGCAAAAAGCTTGGAAGGACCTGACTTGGGACGAGGCCAAACAGGCTATGCGGTTGCTCATCGAGGGGCAGGCCACACCGGTTCAGGTGGGGGCCTTTCTGCTTGCCATGCGCATCAAGATGGAGTCCGTTGCCGAACTGGCTGCCTTCACGGCCGTCGCTCGCGAGTACGTCCCGCCGCTTCCTGTCCCTCGTGATCTGCCGCTTGTGGACCTTCCGACTTATGCCGGGAAGCAGGATACGTTCCATGTCTCGGTCGGCGCGGCCATCGTGGCCGCAGCAGGCGGCGGCGCGATACTGATGCACGGATACGAGGGAATGCCGGATCGGCCCGGAACTGCGGCAGTGCTGGCCAAGCTGGGCATTCCCATCGATCTCGAACCCAAGCAGGCAGCCGACGAACTCGCAGCGAAGGGGTTTGCCTACTTGGATATTGCGCTCTACCACCCGCCGATCGCTCGCTTTCTGGAACTCAGGCGGGAACTCGGTGTACGAAACTTCTTTCACCCGGTTGCCAGGATGTTGAACCCCGCCCGGGCCCAGTCGCAGGTCATTGGGCTGACCCATCCAGCCTACTTCGAGAAGACGGCTGAAGCGCTCAACATGCTGGGATGCCGGCGCGCGCTCATCCTGCGCGGAGTCGAAGGGGACCCAGAGCTCTCTATCGCGTCCGTCACCAAGCTGCTTGAACTGAGGGACGAGCGCATTTTTCCGCTCACGCTCCAGCCCAAGGATGTTGGGTTACCCCTCGGGGCCTATCGGGAGATGGCGGGCTTCTCTCCCGCACTGGCGGACCAGGAGGCGTCGTTACTCCGGCATATCCTGCAAAACCAGGTGCCAGGTGGCCAGCGCAACTGGGTCATCTTGAACGCGGCGATGCTGCTGTACGCGGCTGGCAAGGCCCCGTCCATTTCAGCCTGCGTTCCGCTGGCTCAACAGGCCCTAGAGTCAGGGGCCGCGGCGCGTAAACTCGCTGAATTAGCTCAAAGCCATCAGCCATTAGCCATCAGCCATTAGCAAGGGTTATGAAACATCTCCGTCAGTTGGAAGACCAGAGTGTCTATATCCTTCGAGAAGCCTACAAGCACTTTGATAACCTGGCCATGCTCTGGTCCATGGGTAAGGATTCGACGGTCTTGCTGTGGCTGGCGCGGAAGGCCTTCTTCGGCCATGTTCCGTTTCCACTGATCCATATTGATACCAGCTACAAGATCCCAGCCATGATCGAATACCGTGATCGGCTGGCCCGCGAATGGCGGTTGAACCTTGTGATCGGACAGAACAAGGACGCTCTCGCAAACGGGATGAACCACCAGCTCGGACGAGTCGTCTGCTGCACCGCGCTGAAGACGAACGGGCTCAAGAACCTGATCGCGGAAAAGGGTTATACGGGAATCATCCTGGGCGTGCGGGCAGACGAGGAAGGAACCAGAGCCAAGGAACGGTACTTCTCTCCGCGAGACAAGCACGGAGACTGGGACTTCCGTGAGCAACCGCCGGAACTCTGGGACCAGTTCAAGACTACCTTCCCTGAGGGGACGCATATCCGCATTCATCCCTTGCTGGACTGGACCGAAATCAATATCTGGGAATACATCAAGCTGGAGAACATCCCCTTCATTGACCTCTATCTGGATCACGGGGATGGGACCAGGTACCGGAGCCTGGGGTGCGCCCCCTGCACCTTCCCGATCAAATCTTCCGCGCGGAGCGTCGACGAGATCATCGAGGAGCTCCGTCAAACCACCGTCGCCGAGCGGTCCGGTCGTGCTCAGGATGAGGGACGAGGCATGGAACTGTTGCGCAAAGACGGCTATATGTGACGCACGGGATGCTGAAAAAGCTACGGGGAGCAGGCATGGCAGGGTCCGCCTCCTTGCTCGCGCAGCGCGCACGATCAGAATGTGCTCGATGGACGCGCGCAGTAGAGTCGAACCCTGCCCCGCCTGCGGATGTAAATAATTTATGGGCGGCCTCGTTGGTTGGCCTTTTCGAGCATCCCGTTAACACCGCTAATCCGGTATGACTACCGCGCTCACCGCACCCAGCGAGCATCTCAACATCGTCATCGTCGGCCACGTGGATCACGGCAAGTCCACGCTGCTTGGTCGTCTGTTCGCCGACACCGGCTCTCTTCCCGAGGGTAAGCTGGATAAGGTCCGATCCATTTGTCGCCAGCAAGGGAAAGAGTTCGAATACGCGTTCCTCTTCGATGCGTTCCTCGAGGAACAGGAACAGGGGATCACCATCGATACGGCGCGCACGTTCTTTACCTGGAAAGGCAGACAGTACATCATCATCGACGCCCCGGGGCACAAGGAGTTTCTCAAGAACATGATCTCCGGCGCCGCGCGCGCGGAGGCGGCCTTGCTGCTCATCGACGCGCAAGAGGGCGTCAAGGAACAGTCGAAAAAGCACGGGTACCTGCTGTCGCTGCTCGGTGTCCGACAAGTCGCCGTCGTTGTCAATAAGATGGACCTGGTCGACTACCGGCAGGACGTATACAAGGCTATCGAAAGGGAATACCGGGAGTTTCTGGCCCAGCTCAAGGTCACGCCGGAGCGGTTTGTGCCGGCCAGCGCCAAGCTGGGAGACAATATCGTGAAGCAGAGTCCCAACATGCCCTGGTACAGCGGCCCGACCGCGCTGGAGACTCTCGGCCTGTTCCGGAAAGAGACCGAACGGGAACACCAACCACTGCGGTTTCCTGTTCAGGACATCTACAAGTTCGACGCCCGCCGGATCATCGCTGGCCGCATTGCCTCGGGAATGGTGAAGGTTGGGGATCGGCTTGTGTTCTCCCCGTCCAACAAATCGGCGAACGTGAAGTCCATCGAGTGGTTTAATGTGGAACCGGCTGCCACGGAAGCGAGAGCAGGTCAGTCCACCGGCATCGTGCTCGACGAACAGATCTTTATCGAAAGAGGCGAAGTCGCCTCGCTCGATGACTCGGTGCCGCTGGTCTCCACCACCTTCCGCTGCAATCTTTTCTGGATGGGGAAACGCCCGCTGGAGACCGGCAGGAAGTACTTGCTGCGCCTGGCGACCCGTGAGGTTGAGTGCGAGGTCGCCGCTATTCATCGGATCATTGATGCCGGCGACCTCGCCGCCCGGCAGACCCAAACTACCGTCGGCAGGAACGAAGTGGCCGAACTGACGATTCGTACCAAAAACCCTCTGGCTCTCGACCTCTACAGCGACTTCGAGGTCACGGGCCGGTTCGTCCTCGTGGACCAGTATGACGTGTCCGGCGGCGGCATCATCACCGAAGGGATTCGGGACGAGCAAACGGTCTGGCGCGAGGAAGCCCGCCGGCGGGACATCGCTTGGGTCAAGGGTGAGGTGGGTCCCGATAATCGGGCGGCTCAATACGGGCATCGTGCGGCGTTGGTGCTGATCACCGGTGGACGCCACACAGGCAAGTCCTTCCTGGCCCGCCGTCTCGAGGTCCAGCTCGTGGCTGATGGCCGCCATGCCTACCTGTTGGACGGCGAGAACCTCCGGCGCGGCCTCGACAGCGACATCGTGGAAGGAGACGCAGCCGAGATGGTCCGGCGTTTCGGCGAGGTCGCCCGCCTCCTGATGGATACAGGGCTGATCGTGGTCTCGACCACCAACACCTTCGGCCAGGCCGATCACCAGGCCATTCGGACCCTGGTGAATCCGGCCCCGGTGATCGCTGTTCATATGAGCAAAACAGAGGAGGAGCCGCCGTCTCACACGGATCTGGTCTTCGCCGGCCCCAAGGATTTCGATGATGCAGCCAGACAGATCATTGAAGAACTGAAGCGCCGGGGCGTTCTGGCTCATGCCATCGGCGCGAAACCGACGTTCCAGTATTCGATCTAGCGAAGAGCACATGGCGAATAGCCGATAGCTCATGGCGAATGGCCAGAGCGGCCAGCAGAGCCTATGGCGAATGGCAATCGGCTAGAGCTGGCACCTTCTTGCTATGAGCTAGAAGCCATAAGCTCTTCAGCATCGCCATCAGCCGTCAGCGTGGTTTGACTCTCTGGAAACCCCTGTGCTAGCGTTAACGGTCTGTCAGCGTGACTGACTTCGAAGCGGAGCGGTTTTTCATGACACCAGGCAAGGATTTGAAAGCGATTCTGGGGAAGCTACAGTACAGCGACGACGCGAAGGTGGTTCAGCAGATCACCGAGCAGATGAAGCAGGTCCAGGCCCGCATGGCCGGCATTAAGCATAAGCTCCTCGTGATGAGCGGCAAGGGCGGGGTCGGGAAAAGCATGACCGCAGTCAACTTGGCTCTGGCCTTCGCTCGGCAAGGTTATCGGGTTGGCCTGTTGGATGTGGACCTCAATGGGCCCTGTGTGCCCCGCATGCTCGGCATGCATGGACAGTCGCTCAGGATGACTCCAGAGGGCGCGATCCCGCCCGTCGGGCCTCTGGGGGTCAAGGTGGCTTCGATGGATTTCTTCCTCCACGCAGCTTCCCCGGTCCGATGGAAAGGGCCCATGGACCTGAGCCCGGTCTGGCTCGGGCTCATGGAGATGAATGTGATCCGAGAGTTCCTGGCTGATATTATGTGGGGGGATCTGGATTTTCTACTGACTGACCTTCCGCCTGGAGCGGCGGCAGACAAACCGCCGGTCATGGCGGGGTTCATCCCGGATCTGGCCGGGGCCATTGTCGTGACGACTCCCTCTGAAGTGGCCTCCGATGTGGTGCAGAAGTCGGTCACCTATGCGCGGGACATGGGCATCAGGGTCCTGGGGATGATCGAAAACATGAGCCGATACCGCTGCCCGTCTTGCGGAGCCGAACACGAACTGTTCGAAGGCAACACCGAAGGGATGTGCGAGGCATTGGATATCCCGTTGCTGGGCCGCATTCCGTTTGACCGGACCTTGGCTCGCACGTTCGATAAGGGCGCGCCGCTCCTTGACGAGCAGTATCCGACCATCCAGCGTTACCAGGAGATTGCGGAACGGGTCAGTGCGCTTTTAGACTATAAGAAAGTCCTGGCCGAGAAACTCTAACATCAGGGCTATAGGCAATAGGCGATGGGCTATAGGAAAAGAGCATCAGCGGGTCGTTTCTCTGCTAGCCCATTGCCCATAGCCCCGAGCCCATAGCTCAGGAGTTTGCAATGAAATTCGTCTGCTTGACCTGTGAAACCTATATGAGCTTCGAAAAAGTGGAGAAGCCGGCTGAGGGTTCGCTTGGCGTATTTTTCGGCTGTCCCTCCTGCGGAGCCAAGTTCTCCATGGTGACCAACCCGGGCGAGACCCAAATGGTCAGTTCCCTGGGGGTCCAACTTGGCGGGCGAACGGTCGCCGCGGAGCCCTTTGAAATGACACGCGGTACCCTCAAGGAGGAGGCCCTGGCAGGCAAGGGACAAATGGCGGCCTATTTAAACGAGAAGATTCAAGCTGGCCAGCCGGCCGGAGCTTCGGCCGCGGCGACTGCCGCCGCTCCTGGCGCGGAGAAGAAAGAGGGAGAGAAATCCGGCGGGGGCTGCCCGTTCTCCGCGGTGGTCGCACAAATGGGGCTGACCTCTTCCGGAGGCCAGACCGGAAGCGCGATCAAATCGGAATTCACCTGGACTCCTGACGCGAAGGAACGACTGGAGCGACTGCCGTCCTTCGTCATGCCGATGGTGCAGAGCAGCATCGAGGCCTATGCCCGCAAGCATGGGTATACGACCATCACCTTGCAGGTCATGGATGACTCGAAAAACGACTCGAACGGGATCGCCTGGACACCCGACGCCGAAAAACGGCTGGAGAACATTCCGGACTTCATCAGACCCATGGCTCGTCGTGAGATCGAGCGATTAGCGAGAGAGCGAGGCGCCACGACCATCACGGCGCAGGTGATGGACGAGGCCAAAGAGAAGTTCATGAAATTCATGTAACCGGGCCTGGGGTGCTGTGATCAAGAAAAGGCCCATCCGGTCAGCCGGATGGGCCTTTTCTTGTCGGACGTCAGAGGGACCTTCTTCATGAGACCTAAGCAGTGTCTGTGGCTTGGAACCGTAGCCCCTATCGTCGCCTGGGCTGTCCTGTTTTCAGCTCCTGCGGTTGCTCAGCACATCGGCACCGGCCAGGAGTCGGCGCATGAACATGATTCTTCTCATCAGAGCGGCATGGCTGGTGATATCTGGGAAGGATCTCCGGAGGGGAAAGCCTACTCGGAATTCAACCACCACATCGCTGGGGCGTTTGTCCTGCTCATCGGGCTGAGTGAACTCCGCGAGGCCTTGGCCGTTGCCCTGCTGGCCTGGACGCGGTTCTTGTTGCCGGTGGGGATGTTCGGAGTCGGAACCTATCTCATGATCTGGAGCGATCACGAGGCCTGGCCGATCGGGTCCCTTACCTTCGTCCAGACATTCTTCGGCGGAGACTCGGAAACTCTGCAGCACAAGGTCTATGCGGTCCTGCTCTTCACCGTCGGGACGATCGAGCTGCTGAAACGGATGGGGCGTCTTGGACATGTTATCTGGAAAGTGCCCCTCCCCACCTTTGCCGTCATCGGCGGGCTGATGCTCTTCCTGCATAGCCATGGTACTCATCCTGCTGCCCACAAGATCGCGCTCCATCACACCGTCATGGGGGTCATGGCGATCACCGCCGGGTCCTCCAAGCTTATGTCCGGGTGGAGGATGCAACGGGCATCAGCCACGAAGGGATCAGACCTTCAAAATCTGGCGAGTCGCTCGTGGGGAGTGGCCTGGGCAGGCTTTATCCTGCTGATCGGAATCCAGTTGTTGGTGTACTCCGAGTGAGGACTCCTTTCCAAAGCTCTTGCGATCCACGTCCAAGCTTGGTCCTCCAACTGCGCGCTGAAACCTTGACATTGGTGGGCTGTTCTCCAATACTCCGCACCATGGAGACCGGGTATTCAGGAAGACCAGGGCTCGCAGCGCTGCTGTCGGCTCTGCTGCCGGGCCTGGGGCAGTTCTACAATCGGCAATGGAGCAAAGGGGGAGGATTTCTGCTGGGGTTCCTGATTCTGGCCAGAGCCCTGTTGGGCTCGGTTGATCTCCAGGCACTTCAACAATCTGCCGACTCGGGCGTTCCGGTTGACAACATCGGGCAACTTGCCGCCCTCATGTTGCTTCTCCTAGCCCTTGCAGTCTGGAGCGTCGTGGACGCTGCCCGCTCCGCCAAGAAGTCCCGGCAGTAAGGACGCTTGATGCGCCCTGTGCTGCTACGCCCCCCGATTCTTGCTCCTTACTTCTTCTCCCTCGGCTGGGTTAGAACGGATGGGCAGTGAGGGTTCCATTGTCAGTTCCTTTTGCAAGGGTGGCCTGGTTGATCCTCAACTGCGCGCATCCAATTTTATCGCTTGCTTGATAGGGAGCGGCCAGGCTGTCCTTCACTGCGCGTATCATCGACCCGTTGCACCTGAAGAGCAACAGGTCCCCCGGCACATTCTGATCGTGCGGGTTCTGCGAGCAAGAAGGGCGGGCTGGCTGCTCCCTATCTCTTTTCCCTTCTGAGCGTGCGCACTCTGTGAGCACTGGGGATTAACCGGGCCGCCCTCTCCGCCCTTCGTCAGCCCAGCCGCGTCTTC
>JAHWYE010000398.1 GCA_020028195.1 Nitrospirota bacterium | reverse complement strand
GCGGCGATGCGCCGATCTCCGTCCAGTCCATGACGACGACGGACACCCGCGATGTGAAGGCGACGGCCGAGCAGATTTGCCAATTGGAGCAGGCCGGGTGCGAGATCATCCGCGTGGCGGTCCCCGATATGGAGGCAGCAGCGGCGCTCCAGAAAATCAAGGCCCAGATGACCGTGCCGCTGATCGCGGACATTCACTTCGACCACCGATTGGCCTTGAAGTCGGCTGAGGTCGTTGACTGCGTGCGAATCAATCCTGGCAACATCGGAGCCTGGTGGAAAACCGCCGAGGTCATCAAGGCGGTCAACGACCACGGAATTCCCATCCGGGTCGGCGTCAACGGAGGGTCATTGGAGCGGCCCCTGCTGGAAAAGTACGGCTATCCCACGGCTGAGGCACTGGCCGAGTCAGCGCTAAACGCAGTCCACGCGCTTGAGGATGTGGGCTTCACCAACATGAAGGTGTCGCTGAAGGCCTCGGATGTCCACATGGCGGTGGACGCCTACTGGCTGTTTTCGCAACAGTCGGACTACCCCCTCCACATCGGGATTACCGAAGCCGGCACCGTGCAGACCGGGGCAGTCAAGTCCGCGATCGGCCTCGGCTGGCTCCTCTCGCACGGGATCGGGGACACCTTGCGAGTCTCCCTGGCTGCCGACCCGGTGGAGGAAGTCAAGGTTGGTTTCGAGATCCTGAAGTCGCTGGAGTTGCGCCATCGCGGGATCAACGTGATTGCCTGTCCCACCTGCGGACGCGTGGAAATTGACGTCGTCCGTATGGCGAACGAGCTGGAGAAGAAGCTGGGCCATATCAGGACGCCGCTCAATGTCTCGGTGCTGGGCTGCGTCGTGAACGGGATCGGCGAGGGGAAAGAAGCCGATATCGGCATCGCCGGCGGGGAAGGCGTCGGGATTCTGTTCAAGAAGGGCAAGCTCGTGCGGAAGGTTCCCATCCAGGAACTTATGGACACACTGATCCAGGAAGTTGAGATTCTCGCCAAAGAGAGAGAGGCCGAGGAATCAGAGGAGGCACCAGCAACTCCGCGCACGAATGATGGAAACGGGCAGCCGCACGAGTCTCCGGTCCAGCGCACAAACTCGTCTCCCTCCACACATCGAGAAATTCCGGTTCTGCCGAACAAACCCCGGAATATAATGGCTGTCTGGGCGCCGTACCCAAGTGGCTAAGGGAGCAGTCTGCAAAACTGCGATGCGGCGGTTCGAACCCGCCCGGCGCCTCCACTACTTCCCTGTACGGCCTATGCCCCGGCTTATTACTGCCTGATCGACACGCTTCACTCTCCATTAGTCGGTAAGTCAATACGCACGCCCGACCCTACGCCTCCGTACATGTAGGCAAGATGGATGCTAACAGCCACTCGTTTTGAAACAACGCTCACTGCCCTGAGAATGTGGAATTGGGCAAGGCGTGCATCCGCAGATGCTGGCCTCGGTTTCTTTAGGAGATGGCAGCGAACGGCGGTTCTTCATGTAAGTCCGGTTCCTCGTTAAGTAGTATGTCCAGGTTTGTTTCGAGGTCCATGAGTTCAGCAATTTGAATTAATTCTTGCTTCTGAGAGCCATTCGGTGATATTGTTGAGGCTGATCGCGTAAGCCCTCCGTAGCTTGGGGGCAGCAGGCCCCCAGGTTGGTAAGCAGGAGAGGATCTTACGCGATTGTTTTATGTTCAACCGTTTTTTTACAGGAAGTGACAATCTGCGAGTTGAATTGACGGGATAGGGGCGCTGGCCTGCTCGGTGGAGGGACAACTTTGTCTTACATTTTGCGAAAGAAATATGAAGAGGTGGCTCGGTGTTGAAAGAAACACTGTCACAGGTCCGGGATCTTTTGAATAGTGCGGCATGGAGTCTCTATCACATTGTTGTGGTTG
Organism: Nitrospirota bacterium; assembly: GCA_020028195.1. GTDB lineage: Bacteria > Nitrospirota > Nitrospiria > Nitrospirales > Nitrospiraceae > NS-7. Next base: position 896 of record JAHWYE010000398.1, on the reverse strand, counting down.
CCCTGAGTGCTGGGATTGCCTTATCTCTGCCCGCGGTGGCCAGGAATTTCCTGGCTTACTGGTCTCGGGTAGAGAATGAAAAGATCTATCTCCTTGCTGTGGAAATAACGGCGGCGATTTTTCTTATCTTGTGCTTCAGCTTCATCCATCGCAGTTTTCGGGACAGGACGCTCGCTAAGATGGCAACGGGTGCTGGCTTGGTCTCTTTTTTCCCCAGGCGTGGACGTCGTGCGCAGAGTAGGATCAAGAAGTTAAAGGAAAAGCATGGCACAGGCAGGACCATCATGGTGATAGGGTCAAGTGGCTACGGGACCTTTGTCGACCAAGTGGGGGACTTATCTACTGTGCTGGAAAAGTGCCTGGGGGCCAAAATCCTACTGGTGAACCCCTACAGTCAGGAAGCGAGCACGCGCATACGGGCTATCGCGCATCCCGATTTCACGCTTAAGAACTTTCGAGAAGAGATACGGCAAAGTATCGAGCTGCTCAAGAGGCTCAAGGCGATCGGGAAAGCCGTGAAACTCAAACTCTACTCGGACCCCCCGCTGGTCAAGCTGGTCATTCTAGGTGACTACCTCTGGCTGCAGCATTACCATACCGATCTGGATGTCCAGACCATGCCTGAATATGTTCTCCAGCACAACCTCAAGGACCATGGCCTGTACACCCTGTGTTACCAATACTTCGTGCAGAGATGGGAAAGTACCGAAATACCGGAATATGATCTCGATACCGACGAGCTGGTGTACAGAGGAAATAATGGCAGCGAGATAAGAAGGGAACGATTTGGGCCAGAGGAGGCGTTTGAGGGTGTCCGGCAGGGGGTGGAGGAACTCGAGCTCGCGCCAGAAGCCAGCACGGCTGGGCTGACCCGAGGTTATGATGCCGAATTGCTA
>JAHWYE010000040.1 GCA_020028195.1 Nitrospirota bacterium | reverse complement strand
GTACACGATGACATCGCCGCGCCAACTCGATGATCTTCTAGGAACCTATATCGAAGATTTTGTCACCAGGAACCGGGCCGCCCAAACGCTCAAGAAGGGGTTGGATGACGTCGGGGTCGGCTTTTCGCCGAGCGCCGACCATCTGACCTTCCGGACTGACGACGTCGACCGCCGCGCGGAAGAATTTCTCCAACTGGGATACGCCTTTTCCGAAAGGCTGGAGTATGAGGACTGGTTCGCCAAGGTCTATCGCAAGCTGGGCTATCCGGCCCTTTTCATTGACCAGGCCTACGCCGGCGAGCGCGGCCGCACCAGTATCATCCCGGGCTGGGTGGCTCGGTTCGGCGACCGCACGCTCCACCACATTGCGGTGCGGGTTGAAGACATCGAGGTGGCCATGGACCGCTTACAAAAAGGAGGGGCCCGGTTCGCCGGTCCGATCGTGGGTGCCCGCGGTGGCCCGCTACGCCAGGTGTTTACTGTCCCGGAAGAGATAGATGGGGCAGCATTCTCCGTGGTGGAGCTGACGGAACGGCACGAAGGCTATCAGGGCTTCTCTCCGCCTCAGGCAGACAGCCTCATGAAATCCACGGTGAAAAAAAGCGGACCATGACCGACCTCCTGTTGCCCCTCCCTGTAAAGTCTGCTATGGTGATGCCCCCGTTGCCTAACTGATGCCCTCGACTTGTCTCTCGCGGTGAGGAGCCCTCATGGTTTGGGACCCGAAAGATCCCTGGACCCGAAAAAGCGATCCCATTGATGACGTGCTACGGCAAGCTCAGTCGCAACTTCGCCAGATGATGCCGCTGCGCGGCCTCCGGCCTCTGATTTGGATTTTGGCGGGCGTAATCCTGGTCTGGCAAGGCACGTTCATCGTGGCGCCCGACGAAGAAGGCGTGGTGAAACGTTTCGGCGATGTGGTCCGCAGCGCCGGTCCCGGTCCGCACTTGAAAATTCCGTTCATCGAGACTGTGGAACGGCCAAAAGTCGAAAAGCTCCATCGTATCGAGGTCGGCTTCCGCACGGACCGGCAGGGCCGCCAGCAAATGCTGCCCAAGGAAGCTCTGATGCTGACGGGGGATGAGAATATCCTGGGGATTGAGTTCATCGTCCAATATAAAATTAAGAACGCGAAGGATTACCTGTTTCGGGTGGATGAAATTGAGGAGACGATTGGGAAGTCGGCTGAAGCCTCCATGCGCGAGGTGATTGGCAAGAGCAAGATCGACGAAGCCCTCACAACCGGCAAAGCGCAGATCCAACAGGACACCCAAACGCTCCTGCAGGGCATCCTGGACCAGTACCAGGCCGGCGTGCAGGTGGCCGCCGTCCAGTTGCAGGACGTGGACCCGCCGGAAGCAGTCGTGGCGGCGTTCAAGGACGTAGCCAGCGCGAAAGAGGACCGCGAAAAGCTGATCAACCAGGCGCAGGGCTACCGCAACGACATCATTCCCAAGGCCAAGGGAGAGGCCGCGCAGATCGTGAACCAGGCCAAGGGGAATGCGCAGGCGCGGGTGGCACGGGCCGAGGGGGAAGCGAATCGTTTCCTGAAAACCCTGAAGGAATATAACCAGGCGAAAGAGATCATCAGCAAGCGCATCTACATTGAAACCATGGAAGAGATCCTGCCCAACGTGGAAAAGGTGATCATCGACGGGAAGGCCGGCGAACGGGTGCTCCCCTATCTTCCGCTCGATCGCCTCCACAAGCCACCGAAGGCCACCGCAGCCGCTGATGACAAGAGGCCCTCCCCATGACCCGCCAGAATATCGTGATCGCGCTGGTCGCTATCGCCATCCTATTGCTCGTGCTCGGTGCGTCCCCGTTTTTCATCGTGGACATTACCCAGACGGCGATCGTGGTCCAACTCGGAAAGCCGGTACGCAATATCACCGAGCCTGGCCTCAAGTTCAAGGTGCCCTTCATCCAGGAGGTCACCTACTTTGACAAGCGTCTGCTGGATTACGACTCCTCGGCGCAGGATGTGATCACGCAGGACAAGAAGACGATCCTGATCGATAACTTCGCCAAATGGCGCATCACCGATCCCCTGAAGGTCTATCAGGCTTTCCAGACCCAGCGCAGTGCGCTCCGGCGGCTGGACGACATCATCTATTCGGAGCTACGGGTTGAGCTGGGACGGCACGATCTCTCAGAGATCGTGTCCAAGACCCGTTCTGCGATCATGGCGGTAGTGACCGAGCGGGCAAACGAGAAGGCCAAGGCGTACGGCATCGAGGTGCAGGATGTGCGCATCAAACGGGCTGACCTGCCCGAGCAGAATGAGAAGGCGGTCTTCGCACGGATGCAGGCTGAACGGGAACGCCAGGCGAAACAGTACCGCGCGGAGGGAGCCGAAGAAGCGCAGAAGATCCGGTCCGAGGCCGAGAAGGACCGTGAGATCATCCTGGCCGAAGCTTACCGGACGTCGGAAGAGCTGCGGGGCGAGGGCGATGCCAAGGCCTTCAAGATTTACGCAGCGGCCTACCGACAAGAACCGAGATTTTTCGAGTTCACCCGTTCAATGGAAGCGTACAAGAAGACCTTCAGCGGCAACAACAGCACCGTGGTGATGAGCCCTGACTCGGAGTTCTTCAAATTCCTCAAGCAACGCTGATTGTTTGGTTAGGCCTACGGTGCGCGATCCGCTTTCCTTCCATCCACCCTTTACGCCTCACGACAATCCGATAATCTGACCCGTCCCTGCCCGGCATGAGTTGAGTTCCTGAGCAGACCGCAGTCAAGAAACCGGCTCCAGCCAGAATTCGAAGCTCTTTGATCGGCACCGTGAATCCGGAAGGGCGACCTTTCAGTGTGGCGTCATGCGAGAGCGATGACGGGGTCTTGGCCATGCAGATAGGAAAGTGGCTGAATCCCAGCTTTGACGCCGCTTCGATTTGAGCCTCTGCCTGCTCTTCGTACCGCACGCCTGCCGCACCGTACATTCGCCTCGCGATCGTCTCAATCTTCTGCTTGATGGAGGCGGAATCTGGATAGAGTGGCGTAAAGGCGGACGGTCCCTGGCAAGCTTGAACCACCACCTTCGTGAGCTCCTCTGCTCCTTTCCCACCATCAGCCCAATGGGTGGAGACGGCCGATGCCACCGCACCAGCAGCGAGCGCATGCTCCCGGACATAATGCAATTCGTCCCTGGGATCATTCGAAAACGCATTGATTGCCACGACGGCAGGCACTCCAAATGCCTTCACGTTCGCGATGTGCTGCTCCAGATTGGCAAGGCCTTTCGCTAGGGCGTCTCGATTCGGGCCAGTCAGCCCGGCTGGAATCGGCTGGCCCGCCTTGACCGTCCCTCCGCCTCCGTGAAGCTTGAGTGCTCGGAGCGTGGTCACGACCACGGCTGCATCAGGGCTGAATCCAGACACACGGCACTTGATATCGAAGAACTTCTCCGCTCCGAGTTCGCTGCCGAATCCGGCCTCCGTGACGACATAGTCTGCGCACCGCAGCGCAATCGCATCAGCCAGGATCGAGCTGTTTCCATGGGCGATGTTGCCGAAAGGCCCCGTGTGGACAAAGGCCGGCGTGCCCTCCAGGGTCTGCAGCAGATTCGGGCAGAGCGCGTCCTTGAGGAGGGCAGCCATCGCGCCTGCACACTTGAGATCGTCGGCCGAGACCGGCTGTCGGTCTCGGGCCAGGCCCACCAGAATGCGGCCGAGGCGCTGGCGAAGGTCAGTCGGATCGGACGCCAGGGCCAGGATCGCCATGACCTCGGAGGCCTCCGTGATAACAAACTGCACGCGCCGGCCGGGAACTCCTGCTGAATTTTCGATCCGCACCTGCCGCAGGGCCCGGTCACTGACGCCCATCGCTCTTGGCCACGCGATCCGGCCTGGATCAAGATTGAGGGCATTCCCATGGAAGAGATGGTTGTCCACGAACGACGAGAGCAAATTGTGGCTGGCTGCCACCGCATGGGCATCTCCCGTTAAATGCAGATTGACATCTTCCATCGGGATGACCTGGGCTCTCCCACCACCGGCTCCCCCGCCTTTGATGCCGAAGACGGGCCCGAGCGACGGCTGGCGGAGCGTGACTACTGCACGATGGCCCAGCCGGCAGAACCCCATGGCCAGCCCGATTGACGTGGTGGTCTTTCCCTCGCCCATCGGCGTTGGATTGATGGCTGTCACCAGCACGTAGCGGGCCCGTGGCCGGTTCGACAACCGGTCAAGGCAGGCCAAGGACACCTTCGCCTTCCACCGTCCATAGGGAATCAGTTCGTCATAGCGAAGGCCAAGACCCTCGCCGACCTCACTGATGGGACGAGGCGTCACGGAGCGGGCGATGTCGAAATCGCTCACCGGTCCTCCTCACAAGGTATTTACGTCCGGCTTATAGAAAGGCGCCGCAGTATAGCACAGGCCCTCGACTCGATAAGAGCGCAGACACTTGATGCCGTCAGTGAGGCATATTCTGAGGAGAAGAGTGAGCGACAGCGTGTATCGGGGATGGGAGGAGCAGCAGAGAGGAGTTAGTCCAGGATGTATTGCTGGGGATTGACCGCCTGACTATTGACCTTCACCATGTAGTGGAGATGTGGACCTGTTGAATGTCCGGTACTCCCAATGAGCCCAACCACCTCTCCACGCTTGACTCTCTGTCCAATCTTCACCAATGCTTTGCCCAGGTGCCCATACTGAGTCTGAATTCCGTATCCATGATCCAGGTTCACTAAGTTTCCCATCTTGGGATCGAAGCCGACGACCGTCACCCTTCCCGCTGCAGGGGCGTGAACGGGCGTGTTGGGTGCCGCACCAATATCAAGCCCATCATGCATGGCAGGTTTGTCGGTAAATGGTGAGATTCTTGGCCCGAAGCCGGAGGTCACCCATCCCTTCACTGGCCAGACAGAAGGGGTTGCCGCCCAACGGGTTGACCGTTTCTCCGCCGCTGCCGTCAGCACTTCTAGGTTCTGCTCCTGGATCGCAGCTTCATTGTTCAACCAAGCCAACTCCTGCTTGACACGCAACACCAGGAAATCCTTCTCTTCAGATGATCCTAGATTTGAACTTGACGTCTGAGGGTTCTGGTCTGGTTGTGGCTCGGTTTCCACCTTGTTCTCAACCGGCTCGATCACGCCAATCGCCTTGCTTCCATCTATCGGTGTTTCCTCTCCCCCTCGTCCATTGAGTAAGTCTGGGGACTTGACCTCCTGAATCCCCAGCATCACTCGCAACCGTTGATTGACTTCCTTCATTGTTAGCAGTCGGCGCTTGAGGTCACCAACCGCTGTCGAAAAGGCAGCCGTTTGCTCTCGTGCACTGAGCATTTCCCCACGAAGAGCCTGCAACTCCCACACCTCTCCGGTTCGGATCACATAGTGGGAGAGAAGAGCCAGGTCGGCCAGAATCAAGCAGACCCCCAGAATGAGAGCCCGTTTCACAATGGACCGCGGGAAGCTGAACCGCAGAGGTTTCGCTGTGGACCCTCGAAAGATGACTATCGTATAGGAATCAGTTGAGTTATTAGACTGGCTCATGATCTTCACTCCCCAGAGAGAATAGCCAAATCCCTAAAACTAATCCTGTGTTGGAACAAGTTTACCACTTGCTTCGCCCGCGTAAGGGTCACCAGTCTACTCAGTCCAGCTATCCGGGTCAACAATTTCGTACAATCAGTAATCATTTCAATCATTTAGCGGTTACTTCTCTAATCCAGCTCAGGTACTCAGCAGACCCTTGAACGACAGGTATGGCGATAATCTCTGGGACACTGTAGCTATGGACGCCTTTGATTGTCATCGCCAATTCCTTGAAACGACTGGCTCGCGTCTTCAGCACCATGAGTGATTCCTGCTCCTCCGTAACCTTCCCTTCCCATCGGAAGATCGAGCGAACCCTGGGAAGCACATTCGCGCAAGCGACCAACCCTGCTTCAACGAGGATACGGCTGATTCTGGTCGCTTCCTCTTCTGAGGACGTGGTTACAAACACCACGATCTCAGTTATGGGTTTTGCCACCCGTAGTTCCTCCTGATAGCATTAGCAACATTCATGCCGCGTGTAAACGTGATATCAAATGATGCTGAAAAATATGAGAAATAAATTCAATGACTTACATCCGTGATGTGGTTCCAAGATCACTTCGGTGTATGGAACAGGGTACAAAATGCGTTCATCTCTAGTCAGAATACGTCCAATCTCCGTCCTGGCACTTGCTCAAGTCCCTCCTTTCAAAAAGAGGAGATTCACTAAGTCTTTTGACCTCTCCCCTAGTTGAAACCGTAGGGCCGGAGAGGTACTGACAATCCTATAAAGGCTCTCACAGGCATCCGTTGACAGATCCCAAATGCGGGGCTTATCATGCCCCCATTTCAGGGAGGGGCCGCCATGAGCTTCACCATCACACCCAGAGAGTTAAAGGAACGTCTGGATAAAGGGGACAAGATTTTTATCCTGGACGTAAGGGAACCTTGGGAATACTCAATGGCGAAGATCGAAGGGGCTGTCCTGATCCCACTGGGTACGCTTCCGCAATCACTGGATAAACTGGACCGTGATGCCGAGATTGTGGCCCACTGCCACCACGGAATGCGCAGCGCCGATGCGATGGGGTTCCTGCACCAGCAGGGCTTCAAGAACGTGAAAAACCTGGTCGGAGGGATCGACGCCTGGTCGGTTCTAGTCGATCCCACTGTTCCACGATACCGAGGATGAGGATCAACACCAGAGTCGCCTGAGACGGACAACTGTCACCCCTGCCCGCGGAAGAATTCAACCGTTCGACTGAGTCCTTCTTGAAGAGAGACTCGAGGTTCCCACCCTAGTTCCTGCCGAAGCTTGGCCGCGTCGATGACGCTCCGGACTTGCTCTCCCTGCTTAGCCGGGCCATGGACTTCTTTGCATCCGGATGTCGTCAGGTCCTTGAGAATGACAAACAGGTCATTGACCGAGGTTTCTTGGGACGTCCCCACGTTATAGGTGCCCTGCACCTCCTTTCCCATCACCGCGAGATTCGCCTCCACGACGTCGTCCACAAACACAAAGTCCCTGGTCTGACGGCCATTCCCGTTGATGATCGGTTGCTCCCCGCTCAACAACTTCTGGATGAAGATCGCCACCACTCCTGCTTCTCCCTCTGGGTCCTGTCGTGGCCCATACACATTCGCGTATCGAAGACTCACGAATTGAATTCCGCTCACTCGCTGGTAGTAGGCCAGGTATTGCTCTCCGCTCAACTTGCTGATGCCATAGGGCGAGAGCGGCTGGGTCGCATGAGACTCAGGAGCGGGAAAATGCTCCTGCTCTCCGTAGATGGCTCCTCCTGACGAGGAGAAGACGACCTTCCTGGTCCCGTGTCTCACGGCTTGTTCCAGAAGGTTCAACATCCCCAGAATATTCACCTGCGCATCAAAGACTGGATCCTCCACCGAACGACGCACGTCCATTTGAGCCGCGAGATGCATGACCAGCGAAGGCCGTTCGTTTCTAAACACCCTGGCCAGACGAGCACTTTGAATGTCCAGCTTGTAAAACCGCGCCGATCTGTTGAGATTTCTCCGTTTGCCGGTGGAGAGATTGTCCACCACCACCACCTCGTGTCCCTCCTGAACAAGACGATCGACAAGATGGGACCCGATGAATCCAGCACCCCCCGTCACCAACACTTTCATGTCACCCTCGTGCTCTTTCCCTCAATCATTGCCACAAGCGGTCAGGGCGTCCTTCGGCTACATGACCAGTCAGCTCGCCAAGCGTTTCGCCGTCCGCTGGAATCCGACCAACACTTCACGGTTCCCCTTTTGCCCAAGAATCGGAGAGTCCAGAACACCGACGCACCTCAGGCCTAACTGGTCCCCGCAAACGAGTATCTTGTCGGTTACGGCGCGGCGCTGCTGATCATGGCGCACGATTCCACCTCGCCCCACTTGCCCCCGCCCCACCTCGAATTGAGGCTTGACCAGGGTGATCACCCAAGCTTCCTGCCCCAGAAAGCAGCTGACGCATGGCAGCACGATCGTGAGCGAGATGAAGGAGACATCGATCACTGCCAGATCGATCGAATCTGGAACCAACGACCTGTCGAGGTATCGAATGTTCTGCCGTTCCAATACCACCACTCTCGGGTCCTGGCGTAGCCGCCAGTCCAGTTGACCATACCCAACATCCACTGCGTACACTCGACGTGCCCCCTGCTGGAGGAGGCAGTCGGTGAATCCTCCAGTGGACACGCCGACATCCAGCGCAACCAGCCCTTTGGGATCCACGCCGAACGCCTCAAGCGCCGCGGCCAGTTTTCCCCCGGCGCGGCTTACGAACGGAGCCTCTTTCAGCGCGACTTCGATCTTTGCACCAGCCGACACAAGCCTGGCTTGCTTGTCGGCGAGCATGCCGTTCACTTTGACCGCACCGGTCAGGATCAACCGACTGGCCTGTTCCCGACTCTCGGCCAACCCACGGGTGACCAACGCGCGATCCAACCGTTCCCGAAACGATGAGCTCTTATGGGTCATGAGGAACAGCCACCGAGGTAGTAGTGCTCATATGCGGTGAAGGCTCAGGCGGAAGGTGAGGACTCATCGGTTTCTTCCTCGTCGGGACTGTAGGCACGAAGCCGCTTCTTCCCGTCCTTGTCCTGAATCAGAATCTCGACTTTGCGTTCAGCGTCATCAAGCATCTTGAGACAGGTTTTAGACAGCTTGATGCCTTCCTCGAAAATCTTTAACGACTCGTCGAGGGGAAGGTCTCCATGTTCCAGTTCCGAGACGATCGTTTCGAGCCGGGCCATGGCGTCCTCAAATTTCAACGTCGCCATCGGAAGCTCTCCTCCTCGCACTCACCATTGGGCCAGCGTCCCGCTCGAAGGCTCTTCCTTCCGTGCTTTGGGGAGAGCGCGTGCCAGCCCGCTCGACTCAATTGAACCGCCCCGCACCGCCGAGACATCTCGAACCCACGGGAGGATGCAGCGTGGCGGTTATATACCGCCGTTGTCCGCAAGGTCAAGCGATTCAGGCAAGACTTGGCGAACCGAGGCTAGCAGTTGGCCCTCCGCAAATCTTGCGCGGATTTCGTCGCCCACGGAGACATCCCTTGCCCTTCTGACAATGAGGCCGTCCGGAACCGTCTGCACAATGCTGTAGCCACGACCCAGGATGGCCAGAGGGCTCAGTCCGTCCAGCGCGGCCGCGATCGACCGCACCGCTTGCCGCCTGAAGGCGAGCACAGCCAACATCCGCTGCTCCACTCGCTTGAGAAGCTGGGGCACCAGAATCAGCGCGTTTCTGACAGGGGAGAGAGGGCTGAATATTTGCAAGTGGTGCCGGCAGGTCACCACCCGTTGTCGAAAGATCGATAGCATGTCCCCCGACGACACCCCCAGCCGCTCGGTGAAATCATCCAGACGCTGCGCATCACGCTGGATCAGCAACTTCAGGACCGGTGACACCCCGTCGTAGTCCTGCACCTGCTGACGGACGATGGAGAGCTGTCTCCGCATCACTTGCGCCAACCGGCCCTGTAGGCTGCGAATGGTTCCGACCAAGTCATCCAGGACAGGGACGACAGCCTCGGCGGCCGCCGAGGGCGTTGGGGCTCGGTAGTCCGCCGCAAAATCAGCCAGGGTATAATCGATCTCGTGGCCGACGGCGGACACCACCGGCACTGCAGACTCGGCGATCGCGCGCACCACGATCTCTTCATTGAAGCACCAGAGATCCTCTAAAGACCCGCCTCCTCGCCCCACGATTATGACATCGACCTTGCCGGACGCGCTGAGTACCCGGATGGCGCCGGCGATCCGCGGCGCCGCGTTCTCCCCTTGGACAGGCACCGGAGCGATCAGCACGCCCACGGATGGACACCGACGCGTGAGCACGGCCAGGATGTCACGGACGGCCGCGCCCGACAAGGAGGTTACGAGGCCGACCGTCCGCGGGAGAAACGGCAGAGGCCGTTTCCTGGACTGGTCAAACAGCCCCTCACGGGCCAGTTTCTCTTTCAACTGGTCCAGGGCGATCTGGAGCGCGCCGATTCCCTTGGGTTCCACGTAATCCAGAACCGCTTGGTACTCTCCTCGCGGCCCATAGACCGTCAGATGCCCGCGAACGATCACGTGAAGCCCCTCGCGCAAGTCGAATCGAAGGCGCTGGGCGCCGGCCTTGAACAGCACAGCCCGGAGCTGGCTATGTTCATCCTTGAGGGTGAAATAGAAATGTCCGGAGGAAGGCGTACGCAGGTTGGAGAGCTCGCCCTCCACCCAGATGTCAGGAAACCGTTCCTCGAGTCGGTCCCTGACCAGGAGGGTCAGCTCGGAAACAGTGAGAATCCGTTTCGGCAGCTCTTTCACGAGCGTTCAGCGGCAAGAGCGACGCGGGAAGCCTTTCTGCAAGGCCCGCTCACCACTAGTCCGGAATTCGGAAACGTCGAATGCGAATGGCTTTGCCGATCTGGCCATCCAGCTCGATCAGCACGGCGCTGAAGACAGCCGGTCCCGAAGCCACTTCGAAGCGGCGCGGCATCTGAGTCAGAAACTTCTCAATCGCGAGCTCTTTTTTGATGCCGATCACGGAATTAACCGGACCGGTCATTCCGATGTCAGTGATGTAGGCGGTCCCTTTTGGCAGAATCTGTTCATCCGCGGTCTGAACATGGGTGTGAGTGCCGACCACCGCTGACACCTCCCCGTCCAGGAAATGGCCCATCGCCATCTTCTCCGACGTCGCCTCCGCATGCATGTCCACAATGATGGCGTGAGTCTCGGCCTTGAGCCGCGCGACCTCGCGCCGGGCCACCTGGAAGGGACAGTCCAGAGTCGGCATGAAGGTCCGCCCCATGAGCTGAAGCACGGCGAGTCGCTCTCCGGCCGGAGTTTCTACCACTATACTGCCCTGCCCGGGAGCTCCGCTGGGATAGTTCGCTGGGCGCAACAGCCTCGGCTCCTGTCGAATGAAGTCCAGAATCTCCCTTCTGTCCCAGGCGTGGTTGCCGGTGGTGATCACCGAGAGGCCCATCTCAAACAGTTCCTGAGCCAGCTCCGGCGTGATCCCAAACCCGCCGGCCACGTTTTCCCCGTTCCCGATCACCAGATCCACGACTTGCTGGGTCACCACCTTGGGAAGCAGGCGGGACATCGCCCGGCGCCCAGGTTCACCCATGATGTCACCGATGAAGAGAACGTTCATGATCTCTCTACAGGTGCTTCTTCAGGTCCGTGAAGGGTACGGTGTGAGGCGTTAGGCGCGAGAGGATCTCCGGATTCCTCCCCTAAGCCTTCACGTTTCACGCCTCACGGTCATTTGGCGATGTCCACGAACCGACTCTCTCGAATCACGGTGACTTTGATCTGTCCGGGATAGGTCAGCTCCTGTTCGATCTTCTTGGCCAGGTCTCGAGAGAGTTGGGACGATTCGGTATCGCCGACCTCTTCCTGTCGGACGATGACGCGAATCTCGCGACCCGCCTGGATCGCGTAGGCTTTCTGCACCCCTTTGAAGCTGACCGCTAACGACTCGAGCTTCTCCAGCCGCTTGACGTATGACTCCAGCGCCTCCCGGCGAGCCCCAGGCCTGGCGGCCGACAAGGCCTCCGCCGCGGCGACCAACACGGTTTCAGGACAAATCGGTTCGACCTGCTCGTGGTGAGCCGCAATCGCGTTCACGATTCTGGCTGACTCGCCGTACCGTTTCGCAAGGTCGGCGCCCAGCATGGCGTGGGGGCCCTCCTCTTCGTGACTGACCGCCTTGCCGATATCATGAAGCAAGGCCCCGCGTTTAGCCAGCTTCACGTCCAGCCCCAACTCAGCCGCCATAATGCCACAGATAAACGCCGCTTCACGAGCATGGTAGAGGTTGTTCTGCCCGTAACTGAGCCGGTACTTCAGCCGTCCCAGGACCTTGACGAGGTCGGGGTGGAAATCCGAGAGCCCCACCTCAAAGATGATCTTCTCGGCTTCTTCCACCATCAACTTGTCGAGGTCGGTTTTGACTTTCTCGACGATCTCCTCGATCCGAGTGGGATGAATCCGACCATCCTGCATCAACCGCTCGAGGGAAACCTTCGCGACTTCCCGTCGCAACGGATCGAAGCCGGAAATAACTACCGCTTCCGGTGTTTCGTCGATGATCAGGTCGATCCCCGTCGCAGCCTCGATGGCACGGATGTTCCGCCCCTCTCGCCCGATGATTCGGCCTTTCATGCCGTCATTCGGAATTGGGACCACGGAAATGGTGGCCTCCGACACATAATCCCTTGTCACCCGTTGGATCGACCGGGCAATGATCTCCCGTGCCTCCCGCTCGGCACCCTCCTTCGCTTCATCAATGATCCGCTTCGAGACACTTGCCGCATCAAGCCTGGCCTCGCTTTCAATTTCG
>JAHWYE010000215.1 GCA_020028195.1 Nitrospirota bacterium | reverse complement strand
ATGAACTTCCGCGCTCCGGCGTCCAGGGCGGCGGCCACGAGGTTTTGCACGTACCCGACATTCGTCGCTGGTAAAAATCGCTCCGGCCGAGGCGAGAACAACACGCCCGCAAAGTGCACGATACAGTCGATACCCCGGCAGGGCGCCGAGAGCGTCCTGGGTTCACCAAGATCCCCCCGATGGACCCGAACGCGCGGCGAGGCCGGGATGTCCCCCGCGGGCAGTCTGTGGTGAACGAGAACTCGGATCTCGTGCGTGTCACGCATCAAGTTACGGACGAGATGTGATCCGAGGTTGCCCGCTCCCCCTGTGACGAGGACGTTCATGCGTCGACAATATGAAGGTTACTTCAAAACCGCGTGAAGTGCCAAGGGGAAATGAGGGCGCAGCGTGGACGAGTTGCTGGCAACCTCAGACGAAATGCAGCGTCTGTGGTAGGGAGACGCGTGAAGTATTGAATTTATCTCTCTTTCTCCGAATTTTCCTTCATTCGAAAGGTGACAATTTTTCTCACTAAATCATATGGAATCGGCTTGTCTATAGGGAATTGCACCGTGCCTTTTCCTCTTCTATATTGCGATAACTCCTTTTTGAATGCTTCAGTGCCTGAGGGTATCGGATAAAATCCAATGTGATTTTTCCAAGCGGCCAAATACACCAAATATCTGCCGTTTAGTTTGAATGTGGGTATTTGATAGCTGATTGCCTCCACAACTTCAGGCGCCGCTTTTCTTATTGTCCGCCTCATCTTTTCAAGAAGACTTTGAACATTCTTCGGAAAGGTTTCGATGTATTCATCTATCGTTCTGAATTGCTTTTTGTGTTTATTCATTTGAGACCCAGTGTCTTGGCGGACCGACGAAGAGCGCCGTCGAGATAGCGGATCCATGCTTGCACCATTTTCCGATCCGCGGGATCTCGGAGGGTCCTCATCTCGGCAGCGGTGCGTATTCGCAGCATCTCCATTTGAGCGTGTATCTGGGCGAGCACTCTTCCCAGGGTCGGTTTGATCCCCCTTCGTCCGCGGATGTTGGCCATGAGGGCGGACTCCGCGATTATCTCCCTCACCCTTCTTCTATACTGGTCGCGCTCAGCGGGACTGAGGACATCCTCAAAATTGGTAATGTTGCCAGCGGGGCTGACCATGGGCTAATCTACCTTCACTCCCTAACCTTCATTCCCGTTCCACTATGGGCAACCCTGGAAGCAGATAGTTACGTGGTTCCCAAGCCCGGAAGGGTCAACACAAATAATTTGACCGGGGATGCAAGTTTTCTCACCGCGTCCCCGGCCGCTTGTGGCTATCCAGGTGGGATACTCTTCCCGCCGAAGTTTGCCTTCTACGAAGCGCTAGCGCAGGCCAAGTGAATCGTCGGAGGAAGGTGTATCATGAGTCAGATTCGGCATTGGAAGATGGAAGGGGCACCGCCCGAGGTCATCAATCCGAAGATGACGCGCCGGATGCTGTGGGGCGAGCGTTTGATGGCCGCGTGGATCGAGTTCAAGGCGGGAGCCGTTGTCCCGACGCATCAGCATGAGAATGAGCAGTTGACCTACTGCATCTCCGGCACCATGCGGTTCACATTTCCGGACCGCGAGCTCATTCTTCGAGGCGGTGAGGTGCTGCTCATACCCGGTAATGTGCCACATGGTGCGGAGATGCTTGAGGAGGTGGTTGAGATGGACTTCTTCAGCCCTCCTCGCCAGGATTGGATCTCCGGGACAGACTCGTACCTGAGGAAGTGAACGCCACGGAATCTGCCTAGTCGCAGGCGTCCGTCAACAGGAGAGAGGCCGCGTTGTCCCGCGCGTATTGTGTGGTGTTCGCCCGCCATACGCCGTCCGCCCACGATCTGAACTCGCCAACCGTGTCGCCCTGCTTGTCCATGCAGTCCATCTTTTCACTGAAGTATGACGCCGGGCGCTGCAGACGGGCGACGACGCGCAGCATGTCATAGGCACCCATCGCATATCCGGCGCGCACGGAATCGGACTGGTCGATGATGTTTTGCGCGTTCATCCACTGTTGCGCTCCTACGGCTAACGAGAACCCGAGAACGAATCCGAATGCGATGCCGACTACTTGAATGGCTTTCATCTCATGTCCCTCCTGTCATTGGTCTACCACCACACCAATGCCCAACAATCATTCCTTGGAGGACATGAGCGTGCGAGAGAAACTCAAAAACGGCCCCAGGAGTGGCGGCCGTTTCTTGAGTTCTTGCTTTCGGAGTTGGCCGACTTCAGTCTTCGACTTGCCCTCGGATCTCGCCGCCCGGGAACGCCGGGCTGTGCGCGTTCGCGTAGATTCTTCCGTCGACCATAGCCTGAATGAGGGCCCCGATTGTCGTGATCGCGGGACTACACGTGTTGGTGACGATGTTGTCCTGAGTGAGGACCCCTTTGCCCTCCACTCTCCCGTCAAGACCCCCTGGAAACAGGCCGGCCAGGAATGCCACGATTGGGCCATTGACGTTCGGCGCTCCACAGTGCAGATGCGCGCCGGCTGCACCGAGAATATTCGTAGCATCTCTGATGTCGAGGTCGAAGGCGATTTGCGTGCGATCCTGATTAGCCATTAGTCTCACTACGCCGGTTGCGACCGAGGAATTGGGTGGCACCTCTTTCGCTCCGGTCATCTCCGCCTTGAACGTCAGCGTGCCCTGCCCGAATGCCACCGTAGAAAGGGCGACCACCGCAAGAAGGGTTGCGCCCAGTAACGCGAACCTTTTCATCACACACCTCCCTCTGAAACATCCCGCAACAGTAGTTTATTGACATGGGATGTCACGGATTTCTAACAGAACGGTAACGACCCTGGAGTGGGCTCCTGCGGGACAGTCATTGATTCCTGGTCTGGCAGTGGTGATCGCGATCGCCGCCGCGTCATGGTGGCTCGGGACGCTCGTCCCGGTGGTCGGCGCCGCCGTCTTCGCGCTGCTGATCGGGATCGCGGCCGGCAACCTCGTCTCACCACCGGTTGCCCTGCGGCCCGGCGTAGATTTCACCCTGAAACGTCTGCTCCGCGTCGCCATCGTGCTGTTCGGAGCCGGCCTGAGCTTCGCCGAGGTCGTCACGCTCGGCGGCGGTTCCCTGCTGATCATCCTGACGACGATCATCCTGGCGCTCGCCCTGACGGCGCTCTTCGGCAGGTGGCTGCGCGCCCC
The DNA here is from genome assembly GCA_020028195.1 of Nitrospirota bacterium. Lineage (GTDB taxonomy): Bacteria > Nitrospirota > Nitrospiria > Nitrospirales > Nitrospiraceae > NS-7. Next base: position 851 of record JAHWYE010000215.1, on the reverse strand, counting down.
ATCGCGCCTGGTCCATCTCATCGGGGTCGGCACGGCGATCTGCGGGGCGACCGCTATTATTACCGTCGGGCCGATCATCGACGCGACGGAAGATGAAACGGCCTTTGCCGTGACCACGATCTTCCTCTTTAATATGCTCGCCCTGCTGATCTACCCGTTCCTCGGCCACCTCCTCGGCACGTCCGACCGTGTCTTCGGAGTCTGGGCCGGCACGGCCATCCATGACACGTCCTCGGTCCTCGCGGCATCGTACACGTTCAGCGATGCGGCGGGGGATGTGGCGACGGTCGTCAAACTCACCCGGACCTTGATGCTGGTGCCGCTCGCCGTGCTGGTCGGCGTCCTCGTCAGCACACGGGCCGGCCGTGCGGCCGGACCGGTCGGCTCCCGGGTCCGACTGGCACGGATCTTCCCCTGGTTCATTCTGTGGTTCGTTGCGGCCGCGCTGCTGAACACATTTGGTCTGCTCCCGCCGCCAGCTATTCGCGCCGCTGCGGTCGCCGGCAAATTCATGATCGTCATGGTCATGGCCGCGGTCGGCCTCGGAGCGGATCTCAGACGGATGGCGCGCATCGGGGTGCGGCCGTTTCTAATCGGGCTCTTCGCTTCGGTCTTGATTTCCGTGGTCAGTCTTATGCTGATCTACTGGCTCTTCGCTACACCTGCCTGAAGAAAGACCTGACAGGAGACCCCGCGGTCCAGACCGAAGCACGACTCCATCCCCAGACTCATCTCCACGAGGAGGCAATCCCGTGTCCACACGCAGCATCACCGCCGTCTTCCTGGCGGCGGGGCTCATTGCGTTCCTGCTCGTAAGTGGAGCCGCCGGTCTTGCCGCAAGCGCATCGGCG
>JAHWYE010000214.1 GCA_020028195.1 Nitrospirota bacterium | reverse complement strand
AGCCTCACGACCATGACCACACTCATGGCACACTTGATCCAGTGCTTTTGACGACAGAGAAAGGGATTTGGGCCGTCAAGTGGTCCATGATCGGGCTCCTGCTGACCGCTCTTCTCCAAGCGGCAATCGTGGCTTTCACTTCCAGCGTGGCCCTTCTGGCCGATACCATTCACAACTTTGGTGATGCTGCGACCGCAGTTCCTCTATGGATCGCCTTTCAGGTGGCGAGGAAGAAGCCCAGCAAGAGATTCCACTATGGATACGGGCGAGTCGAGGATGTTGCGGGAATCCTCATCCTCTTTATCATGCTGGTGAGCGGGGTACTGGTAGCCACTGAATCGGTAAGCCGACTCTTCCAGCCGCATGAGATCCAGCACCTCGGTGCGGTGGTGGTTGCATCTCTCCTTGGTTTTGCCGGCAATGAACTTGTCGCGATGCTTCGGATTCGCACGGGAAAAGAGATTGGAAGCGCGGCCCTCGTCGCCGATGGCTACCACGCCAGGATCGACGGCATCACGAGTCTCGGGGTCCTCATCGGCGTGGTGGGCGTCTGGCTAGGCTACCCGCAAGCTGACGCGCTCGTTGGTCTCGCGATCACGATCGTGATTTTCAAAATAGTCTGGGATTCCGGGAAGTCGCTCTTCACTCGCCTGCTGGACGGCGTTGACCCCGAAGTGATCGATGAGGTGCGACACGCGGCTCACCATGTCGCCGAGGTTGTCGAGGTGACGGACGTGCGGGTGCGGTGGCTCGGGCATCGGCTGTTGGCCGACGTCAATATTGCCGTGGCCTCCGGGCTCTCCGTGGAGGAAGGCCACCAGATTGCGCATGAGGTCCAGCATCAACTGCTGCACCATCTCCCCTACCTCGCCAATGCCACAATTCACGTGGATCCGGCCACTGCCTCGGGGGAACACCATCACCGGATCGCCGACCATGCGCACGATGAATTGCCGACTCATTCACACTAAGAATACATCTATGGCTTGCAGGCCCCGTCCAAAGCAGTTCCTTCAGTTCTCCATGGTAGCTATAGCTGTCGCCATGGTGGCAACAGCAGCAAGCAATCAGTTCGGGACTCCCAAAGAAAACGAAGGTACGCGCATCTTCAAGGCGCCTGAGCATCCACACTACACCGGCCACTTTCGCCTGTCAGGGCACAAGGGCACGCTTGTGGGGAGCGTAGGGGATCAATCGCCGTGGGATCACATGGATTATGCCGGGAAGCAGCTACATCCTGTGTCGGGCTCAATCGAGATCACTGTAGACGAGCGGTTAAATACCGGCCTGGTCCTTGCCGAGTTTACCGATGGAGCCGATCGATATCGCATCCTGTTCGATCGGTTTGCCGCTTCGCAGCCATATCAGGACGGCGGGATTGCCACGCGTGTCTATGAGCATGGTGACTCAGGGAATGGTGATCCTCTTTATCCGAAGACGTGGCTCTATCTGGCTGGCTGGGGCAAGGCCGATGTCTTCAAGAACGGCGACATCCTTTACAAAGACTATGCGGCGCATTTCATGGTGATGGAGCGTTCCCGCGATCCAAAGACGAACGAAGTCCGCTACCCGATGAAGCGAGCATTGCCGGGAGGGGACACCGATCCTGCCGGGATGGAAATTGATCTGTGGGTTCGCTCCAAGGAACAAAACACGAAGAACTTCCCTCCTTTTGAAACCTTCCTTCACCTGTATTGGGAAGAAGTCACGTGGCGGTAGCTGGAAGAAGGGAGAAAGAGGGGCTGGGAAACGGTGTCAGGAACCGATTTCGCTGAAGCCTGACAGCCTTCCGATGGCGACGGCCGACCGGAGTGCCCCCACCCTCGCGCGTCCGCGATCAATACCGTCCGGTCATCTCTCACTAAGTTCCTGTTACGACGACCGGCGTGGCTTAATGATACGGAACCTGACTTCATCGGCCTGCGTGTCTGCGGAGGTCCGTTCTCCCACGAACAACCCACAGCGGTAGAGGCCAGGTGTCCATCCGGTGTTAGGAGAGGATACCTTAAAGTAGCCGGACTGGTCACTCATGGACATGATGACCTGGTCCTGTGCCAAGGCGCGTTGCTCTCCAGTCATCTCGGATGTTTCCAAGAAGCATTGTGCTGTGAGGGGCACCGCATCATACGAGGCCGACACCAATCCAAACACCAAGTAGATCTCTCGCTGTGTTGTGGGAAAGCTGTCCCCCGGGTTAACAGGAATAAAGTTATGATCACCGGTTGGAAAATCATCCCGCATGACCTGGCTCGCCGGGATGACAAATCGAAACCAACTGAAATCGGCGTCTCTGCCCACGAGCGACGCCCGCATGTCCAGTGGTTTCTGAGGTTTCAGCCGCTCGACGGCTCTCGCGTACAGTTCTTTCTCCGACAGGACTGTGGAACGAGAAGGATCGCCAGATGGGATGCTGTTCGCGGCATTGTCACCCTTCAGTTTCGCCATGTCGGGAACATGAGGGCGAATCTTCTCGATCCACTGGGCCAGTTTCTCCTTATCTAATACACGCGTTCCAGGCAGGAGTCTGACATTCTTGTTGTTTTCTTCAAATTCTACGGCCGTGTCATAGAGTATTTGAAAATGGACGAACGCTTCTTCCCACTGTTCCAGTTCCGCCAGACATTGGCCCATCCCAAACACCGTATCCACATAGTCATCTTCATTTGGATCAAGGTTGAACACACTTCCGAAAATGGCCAGCGCGTCCTTGCACCGGCCAAGCTGCACTAAGGTCAGCCCTAATTGATGACCGGCTGTGGGATCGTTGGGGTTGAGGGCCAGAAGTCTTCGGTAGATCGGCTCGGCCTCCTCATAACGACCTGCCACGAACAGTCTCCATGCGTCTGCGCGAATCATGGCCCATTCCTTACGCTGTGCCGGTGTCACTCGTGAAGGAGGAAAGGGTATAGAGCGTCGGCCTCGATCGATGGATCTATAGATCACTGATAGGAGATTGTTGGCAGGGAGCTCCAGCGGAGAACCGGGTGGCACTCTTTGCAACACGTATTGGACTTCCTCATCCGCGCCTTGATAGTCCAGGAGATCAAATCGCGCCCGGGCCATCCCCAATCGCCAACCGAGCAAATCCGGCGCGAGTTCCACGGCCTTCTTATACGGTTCGAGCGATTCCTCAAGGCGATCGAGTTTTCGGAGCTCTTGCGCCAATCGCAACTGAATCAAGGGATTCTTGGAATCGACCTTTGCCATGCGTCGCAACTCGGCGATTGATTCCTCTCCCCGTCCCGAGCGAATCAACACACTCCACTTCGCCCATCGGACATCTAACGCGGTTGGTTTCCTGGCGAGCACCGTGTCATAGGCCTCAACCGCTTCTTTGGGGCGGCGGGAGGTGGTGAAAATATCACCGCGTAATTTCTGTAACGCGAGCGCGGGGGGATGGGCTTGAATCCATTGGTCCAGGATATCCAGCGCACCGCTTGTCGCACCACTCTCCCACGCAACTTTCGCGCGTTCGGCTACTTTCTCCTCTGAACGCAACTGTGGTTCCTTCGCGAACGCCAAGGGACCCATCGTCAACGTCAACACAACTGGCAGACCAAGGAGCATTGCGATGGATTGATACCTTCGTTGGACGGAGGTGTTTGGGATGTGAAATGGCAAATATCTATTCACGAACACGTTGACGCTCTTTGGTCGTGGTTAACTTTTCCAAAAACAATGTGACGGTGAAATAAACCACCGTGTTTATCGCCTACTATAAGGCGAATCATTTGTGTGGAGGAATCTTGCAACGAGGATTCCAATGCATTGTTTTATTATATTCTATTTCAACAAACATAAGGGGCAGAGCACTTTTTCTTCCCCCACCCTCGCGCGGACGCTGATTTAGCTGTCTCCCCGCTTCTGCTATAATCCCGGCCCACCATGAAACCACGAATTACAGTGATTACATTGGGCGTAGACGACTTGGAACGATCGCTCCGGTTTTATCGCGATGGGCTAGGATTTCCGACGGAAGGGATTGTTGGCACAGAATTTGAGCATGGCGCCGTTGCCTTTCTTGA
>JAHWYE010000213.1 GCA_020028195.1 Nitrospirota bacterium | reverse complement strand
AATGTGCTTGTTGATGAGCGCCAGGGCGTACTTCGCCACCTCAGGGTCCTTGCCGTCTACGTGGTAGAGAACCTTGACCTTGGCTTTCCCCTCGGCCGCGTGCAGTGGGTTTTGGCTCACCGGCAGCATGAGGAACGCCGCCGCAGCCAATGCGGACACGACCAATCGGCTATGTCTGGAAATCGTAAACATGGTGTCCTCCTAAGCTAAAATTTTTCCCTTAACGCGACATATCGTACGACCGGGTAGAAGAAACATCAAGCAGGGGAAGTCTAAGGCAGTGTGGAGAAAAAACGGGGTCAGGAACCCGTTTCCGCTGAAGCCTGACGGCCGGCCGATGGCGACGGCCGACCGGAGTGCCCCCACCCTCACGCATCCACTTGACTCCTTTCCAGGGACGGCCTAGCCTTCACCCAGTCAATGCCCCGCTTTGCGCTGTACACATCATGGGAGGAGTCCCCATGGACACCATCCTACGCACGCTCGTCTGCCGATCCTATTTTCGATATGTTTTCCCTCAACTATTGCCATTGGTTCTCTTGCTTGCCGCATTCGGTTGCTCCTCCGTTACCTACATTCAGACGAAAGTGGCGGACAATCCACTCGACCGAGTGGCACAGCAGGCTCAGGAAAACTGGTCCGTCGAACGGGTGGATACCAACACCCTGCAGCTTAGCGACGCCTGGCCGATCCATAGTTTCTTTGCCCTTGGCTACAGCGCTTCTCACGCAAATCTCTGCTATGACCCGTCCGATTCTATGTTGAACATTCAGTACTATCTCCAGTCGAATCAGCTCCTGATGCTTTTTATTCCCTTTTACCTCGATGCCGAGCCAGGTTTCGCCGGTGGGGGGCTCAAACCGATCATGAATGGGCAAATCGATGACATTCTGCGGTGGAGCGGAGCCTCGGTGATATCAAGACGACAGGGTGATAAGTCTGATCCCTTTCCCCCACAGGCTACTCCATCGTCACCACCAAACTGAGAGACAAAGCCTGGACGCTCGGCGAGGTGGATGGCGCGGAAGGCCTGGTGAACACCTCCATCCTAGTCCACCTCCTGGAGCCGAAGCGAGAGCGGCCCCCGCGATTGGCCTGAAGGTCAACGACAGCACGATGCTGATCAGCCCCAGATGCTGCCTGCATACAGATTTGGGGTCAGGCATGAGTATTGACTTATTATACGCCACGCCACTGACGGCCTGCCGATGGCGACGGATTCTTTTCGTTTCGAACCCATAGGCCATATGCCATCAGCCATGTGCTCTGAGGAGTTCCAATGCCCCACACTCCCCCGCGCCCGCCAATGCCTAATTCTGACCTCTCGATTTAGTAAGCGTCTCGGCGTATGCTTTCTGGTGGTTCAAAAAGAAATGATTTTGACGCTCGTCACTCTGCAGGGTACAATTTTCATCGATCAGTCATGACTCGGATACTGCTGATTGTTGCGCTCGCCTTGTCCGTGATCTGCATGGTCCCGCTCATGGGGAGCGGGCACACAACTCACTTGCATCACGGATCGTCCGTTTCCTGTGCCACCTGCATGGGATCGGGAACCCAACAGCAGGTCGTCTTCCCTCTCCCCTTGGTTGGATTATTGAAGTTGAGCATTTTTGTCGTGCCGCTGATGATCCATGTCAAGGACCAGTTCCACCCTCCGCGTGCTCACTGACCGTCGTTTGAATTCTTCCCACAATCCATTTCAGTGAACGCATCCGGCTAACGGGCTCGTTCATGCGCGGACGCCCATCGGCTTGCATGAACGGGTTTGGGCCCTGCCGAGTGTGCGAGAGGTAAGGCGCCATGGTGCACAAACCTGTGTTGGCCATCTGCAGTCTGACTTTGATCCTATGCACGGTTTCTGCCCTCTCAGCCTGTGCAGAGTTTGAACAACGGGATAAGCGGTTCTATTACCGGGCCCTCTGGAATTTCGCGCTTCGTGAGGATCTCAAAGAATTGGATATTGAGTTCAACGGAGTGGACTTCGGTCACTCCAATCTGTACGAAAACCTTCTTTTGACTGGCGCAAAGGATGTTCCGGCGATTGAGGAAAGGGCTCGGAAGGAGACGCTCCGGTTTATTGACTCTCGACCAGTTCTCAATCCGAACGAGGAAGCGATTGCGCCGACTTATATGAAATTAGCGTGGAAGGCCCAGAATACCTTCGATGAAGCGCATGCCTTGCATCGGTCAACCTATGACATCTATGTGTCTGATCTCGCAGACAGAAAGGCCGCTATCCGAAAGGTGCTGGCGTATTACCAGGACAGTGAATATGCGATTACGGCTAAGCGGTTGGATCATCAGCGTCTGGATACCTTTCCCTATTCCAAATCGTTTCGCCGAAAGTTTCCGCTCTTCAACGCCACCATCTGGGCCTATCACTATCTGCAAGTGGTGGTCTACGACGTGTTAGCCGCGTCTCCGGATCTTCAGTCAAAGCAGAAAGCCGTCGCGCCTATCCTACGCACCTATCACGGCTACCTTGACAAGCCGCCGGTGGAATGGACCTTCATGCCCATGACGGAGGAATTAAGCCCGAAGTTCGCTGCCGAGTATCCCGAGATCGCGAACATTTTTAATAATCTCCACATGATGCATGACAACATCAGTGACATCCTCACCACCGATCTCTTCCCTACGTGGGAAGAGAAGCGCAAGGAGATCTACCGCGTAACCCAGGCATACTACTGGGCCAGTGCTGATGCCACGAATCCCTTCATCGTTCCTGCTGGACAACCACATCACTCTGGCTCGACACCGGCCATGGAACCTAGCGCGCCGAGCGGACATTCCGGGCATTAAAGAGAAACCAGTGAAACGAAACACATTCAGGATAGCCCTTCTGTTAGTGCTCATGGTGCCAACCGTCGTCTGGGCGCTGGACCACGACAATCTCGACCCCAACCGGCCGATTGCGATCGAGGATGCTTTTGTGATGCCCCACGGAGAGATCGGGGTTGAGGGAGGAGTGCTGTTCAATGACCGCAAGCAAGGGAAAAGCCGATTCGTCTTTCAGCCCCAGCTGATCATCGGGGCATTCGCGAATACTCAATTGGAGCTGAGTAGCAATCTGTCGACAGACCCCACAACAGTCGTAGGAGACGATAAATCCGGCGATCTCACTGTCGGCGTCCTGTATGAGCTGAATACGGAGACCTTGAACATACCGGCCTTTGCGGTCCGGGTGGGACTGGGATTTCCAACAGGCGTAAACTCGAAGGGCGTGGATGCCGAGCTGACCGGTGTGATGACACGCTCGTTTGGGCGATGGCGAACCCATCTCAACGTAGGCTATACGTTTTTGGGATCTCCCCAGGGGAATGAACGATCGGGAGGGTACCGTGTGGTGGCGGCGGTCAGTTATCCCCTAGGATATCCGACGAGTTTCCGGGATACGATCATCGCGAATGTCTTTACTCGCCAATCTAGCTCGGTAGGCCAACCGAATCCCACTGGTATTGGGGTCGGCCTTCGGCACCAAGTTAGCTCTCGGATCGTGTTCGATATGGGCCTGGGAACGGAGTTCGCCGGACCGCCAGACCGGTCATTGTTCTTCTCCACCGTGGGCCTATCAGTTGGGTTCTGATCATAAGGAGGAAAAGTCAGCATGTTCAGTAACAGTTGTTTTTGAACACCCTCACTCGCTCTAACTAATCCCTTGATTGTCACTTCCTTCGCGCCCATCAGAGAGAAAACTCGGTGTCAGGAACCGTTTCCGCTGAAGCCTGACGACTGGCCGATGGCGACGGATATCCGGATCCCCCACCCTCGTGCGTCCGCTGATTCGCCGGTCACGAGAGCCGTTATGTCGCTCGATACCGCGTTGACTCTCAGAACTCGGGGGAGCTAGAATTCTTGTTATGCGATTTGTTGCCATTGTTGTCATCTTGCTGTTGTCAGTCATGACGTTCAACGCCTATGCGTGTCTCGTTCCATTCGACTCCTCTCCTCTTTCTATGATGGGAAATTGCCCTTCATCACATGACGAACAGGTTCCGCAGTTTTGCGATACTTTTAAGACAATGAGTGTGGAATCGACC
>JAHWYE010000212.1 GCA_020028195.1 Nitrospirota bacterium | reverse complement strand
TTCGCTTCGAAGAGAACGCCCCGGGCCGACAACGTTTCGAACGCAGCCTGGAGGTCGGGGACCTTGTAGTAGATGACTGAGCTGTGATTTTGGGTCTGGGCTTTGGCGGGAGCATCCAGCATCAGCCGAACACCAGCGCAGTCGAAGAAACCCAGGCCCGGCGGGGCCTGGAAAAGGAATCGCATTCCCAGGATATCGCGGTAAAAGGCGATTGCCCGCTCGATATCGCCAACCGGGACCGCAATCTGCCCGATCTGGCTGAGGCCCAACCCTTAGCCTCGACCTCAGCCTTAACCTTCCCCCGTTACATCGCGCCCTTGGCGAGATCCCCCGCTGGACCGAAGCGCCCGGTCTCCCCAAGAGGCAGGTCGACCCTGAGGTTATCGGTCTGGCTGGAGTCCACCTTTTCATCCTCTGGCGGCGCCTCCCACCCGAGTTTCTGGAGCGTTTCTAAGACCAGTTGCCGGAGCGCATCGACCGCGCTCAGTCGGGCGGAAGCGAACGAGAGGACTCGCTCGCCCTCCGACTCCACTTCGGAAGCCTTGGGGTCGTAGAGGAACGAGACCAGCGGCTCGATCGCAGCATCGCCGATCAGCACCAGCGCATTGGCCGCCCGCTCCCGCAGCACACCGTCTTTCAGGAGCAGAATGAGGTCGGGAATGACGCGTGGATTCCGGAAGTGTCCCAGCGCGGTCGCGGCCGCTTCTTTGATGAAGGCGTCCTCGCTGACGATGCATCCCGGCATCGGCGTGCCATCCTGACGGATGCCTTTCCCCCTCAGCGCATCAAGCACCGGCGGCAGCGCGCGAACGTCGCCGATCATGCCGAGCGACATGATGGCATGCCGCTTGACGGCTCCGTCCTTCATCGCCTCGATCAACGCATCAATAGCCCGAGGGTCCCCGATCATCCCCAGCGCAATGGTGGCATCTTCGCGCACGGCACGATCTTGGTCCTTCAGCGCTTCGATCAGGGCATCCACCACGCGCTCGTCTTTGACCCATGACCGGCCGTATTGGTAGTCGGAGGTCATCCCGCCGAGCGCACGGGCACCATGGCAGCGAACCACGAAGTCCTTATCCTTGAGACACCCAATGAGTGCGTCCACTGAGGGAGCCCCGATGGTCACCAGCGCCGTGCCGGCCGTTTCCCGGACGGTCTTTGACGAATCCCGAAACAGCTTGATGAGCGCCGAGATTGCCTTGGGATCCCCGATTTTCCCCAAAGCCTCGGCCGCCGCGCTCTTCACGGCCCCGTCCCGATCGCGGCAGGCCACGATCAGTAAATCCACCGCTCGGATGTCCTTGATCTCCCCGCAGGCCTTGGCGGCATGTTCCCGAACCCGCCACCGCTCGTCTTTGAGACACTTGAGGAGGCTCTCGACAGCCACCGCGCCCAGGTGAGCCATCGCGGTGACGGCCGCGTTTCTCACCTCCATGATGGGGTCATTGAACAGGGTCACCAGCACGTCGATCGCCTGAGGCCCGCCGATCTTGGCCACCCCCAAGGCTGCGTAGGAACGAACCGACCAGAATTCGTCTTCGCAGGCTCGCTGCAAAGGTTCCAGCCCGTTTGGATCGGCAAGCTCGGCCAGCGCCCTGGCCGCTTCCTCCCGAGTCGCATCGTCTACGTCTTCAAGCGCTTCTATCAAATCTTCCAAAGCCTGGTCCATACATCACCTCGTAACCGCACCATTAATAATCGGGTGGACCGACATACGGCTGCATCTGGGTGCACCGAACCGTCAGCGTCTTCGTCCCTCGTCCAGACACGCACTGGTCCAGGGAGGGTACAAAGTCCAGCATCCCCTCGAGCGTCACGACGAAGGGGAAATCGAACGTAAAGGTTCCAAAGTGATACGTGCCGGGCTTGAGCTTCAGCTCCCGAGACTCCGTCGTCCGCAGCGCCTCGGTAGTTTCGGGATCCATGGTCATGATCATCGGGGTCACCCCGGGCACCTGCCACCATGTGGGCGGATTCAGCGCCGTGGCGTTCACCGTGATCGGGAATTCCTTGGTCTGCGGCGCCGCCGCATCCACCACAAGGATAGGACCCGCCGTCAGCAGACCGAGGACCACGAGGCCGACGCCACAGCACCATGCGCACGCCCTGTCCTCTACCTCAGCCATCATCAGCGAACATCCTTGCAAGGGACTATCGCGCATGTGGATCGAGGTCCGAGCTCATGTCCGTGCCGGCCGAGCGAGGACCTACAAAGATTTCCTCCACCGCGCGGCTCTCCCATTCGGTGTGGGTCTCCAACCCGAGCGCGCGAAGTACCGTCGCCCCTGTATCCAGAATCGACACCGGCTGCTGAATCACTTTCCCCGCCTTGATGCCTGCCCCCCAGGCAATCCAGGGCACGTGCGGGACGCCGGCGCCGTTGGCGCTGGCCTTTGCCGCTCCGCGACCGTTGAGAGCGGTCACGAAGACCGCCGTCTGTTCAATGAGCCCCAACTCCCGATAGAGCTCCAGGATCGAGCCCATCGCCGAATCCACTGTCCGCAGCGCGTCCTTGTAGGCGCGCGAGTTCCATCCATTCGCCTGCCCGGCTCGGGCCGCCTCCGGGAGATGGACCACCAGAAAATGCGGCAGGGACAAGATCGCGTGCCCGTAGCCATGCCCGCTGGTGGCCTTGCGGAAATAATCTCGGATATACCCCACCACGGTTGCGGTGCTGCATTCGGGCTTCATCGGCCCGCACATCTGGTAATCCGTATAGGGCTCTGGCTTGGCCAATTGATAGAGGGATTCGTCCATGAAGAAGATGGCGCTATCCTTCCCGCCACTCAGATCCAGGTAGTCGAAGACAGTCGGGGGCCTCGGATAACCCCGAGCGAAGTCGAAGGAGTCCCAGGTAACTCCGTGCTTCTCAACCGGAAGCCCCATCAAGAGAGAGGCCATCGTCGGCAACCGCAGCGCCGGCTTCACAGCCGTGGCGGACCAAGTGACTGATCCTTCTTTCACGAGACGGCTGAAGACCGGCATGGAGCCACTTTTGAGCGATTCCTGTCCCACCCCCTCGAAGACGACTAAGATCACACTCTCGGCCTGGCGCACCGGTGCAGCAGAAGCAATCTCTCGCGCGGCCGGGGTGGGTGGCAGAGGCGAGGAGGCCGCTGGAAGTCCTGAACTTGTCGAGAGAATTCCGACGACGGCGACGCCAGCGGCCCATCGCTTTATTTCAATTACTTTTCGCCAGTGATTCGTCACAGGGAGCTTCCCAAGGCCGATATGTCACATTGCCAGCAGAAGAAAGGTACCTTAACACGCTGCTTTCTGGGAAGGCAACCCACCGGGAGCGGCGCCCTAGTTCTCAGGTCCAATCGGTGTTATGCTTAGATTAGGTAGCAGTTGTCAACGGACTGATCCCTGGCGCGTAGCTCCTCCTAGAAGGGGTGAGGGCCATGCCCAACAGAGCAGCCAGCCAGTTCAAGTTGACGTGGCTCGTCTCCTTCTTCCAGCAACCCCGCTTAGTAGTCACCCTGCTTCTGACTGGTCTGTTCCTGACATTCCTCCTTCTTGACCCCGCTCATGCGGACGTGAGGGTTGTAACCGCACAAGGCGAATACCGGATGGGAGACCGGGACACCCGGGAGGATGCGATCCGCCTGGCAACAGAAGCAGCCAAGCGCAACGCCCTCGAGCAAGTGGCCACGTATCTGGAAAGCGTTACAGTGGTAACGGACCTGGATGTCACCAAAGACGAGATACGAACGTACACGGCTGGCGTAGTCCTGGTGCTTGGCCAAGAGATCAGTACCAGTCTCGACGGCGATACGGTCGTCATTCATGTGGACCTGACCGCGCAGGTGGATACCGACGAGGTCGTCCAGGCGATCGCCGCCTTGCGACAGAACGAGGATGCCCGCCAGGAATTGGTGGCTCTGAAGGCCGAAGTGGACCAGCTTCACCAGGACCTGGATGCGGCCAACCAGGTGTTGGCAGCAGCGACCTCGCCGGAGCAGGTCAAGGAGTTCACCGAGCAGCGACAAGAACTGTTGAACAAGGCCCAGTCGAACGCCTTGGTTTCTCAGGCCTGGAC
>JAHWYE010000211.1 GCA_020028195.1 Nitrospirota bacterium | reverse complement strand
AACTCCTGTGACAGGGTCCGCAACAGCACGATCACGTCCCCGCCGCTCTTTGAGTCCAAGTTGCCGGTCGGCTCGTCAGCCAGGATCAGTTCAGGCCGGTGCACCAACGCACGGGCAATTGCCACGCGTTGTTGCTCTCCTCCCGATAACTCACTGGGCCGGTGGTGCTCTCGCGGTCGCAGACCGACCGTTTCAAGGCTCTCGGCCACCCGGTTCTGAACCGTTTTGCCGGTTTCTCCCTTGAGCCACAGCGGAAGCGCGACATTCTCTCCGGCGGTGAGCCCCGGGATGAGATGGAAGGTCTGGAAGACCATGCCGATCAGATTTCTCCGCAGCCTGGTCCATTCGGCATCGGAGAAATGTTTGGTAGAACGGCCCGCAAGTACGACCTCCCCCGAGGTGGGAACATCGAGCCCTGCCACAAGATTGAGCAGGGTGCTCTTCCCACAGCCGCTGGGCCCCATCAAGGCGCAAAACTGTCCCTTCGGCACATGGAGGGTCACGTCCCGAAGGGCTACCACAACCGCACTCCCCTTCACATATTCCTTGCGGACATGGTCGAGTTTGACCACGCTCTTGCGCACCCGTGACTCGTGCGTGTCATGTCCCCGGCGTGTCATTCACCACAGCCGACGCCAAGAACAGCCGTGAAGTCCTATACCACAACCTACCAACCGCTCACAAGAACCGGCAGCCCTGTGCACGCTTGACATGTCGAAAGCAAATTCCTTAAAAGAAGGCCGGAAGCGGTATCACGCCGATCTTGTAAGCTCACATGAAGCTCCGCCAAGCGAACCCGCAATGCCAAGCGTGGCCGCCATCATCCGACGGGTGCTGAACGCGGTCCTGCCGGTTGAGTGCGCAAGCTGCGGGAGGGCCCTAGCTGATGACCCGGTCCCATTCTTCTGCCAGCCCTGTTGGGAGAGCATTCATCCCCTCTCCGGACCGTCCTGCCCCCGGTGTGGCCGTCCGTTTGCTTCGACCGTCGCCCTGCTGTACAGTCCCCATCACCTGTGCGGCGCCTGCCGGCTCCGCCGGCCGGCCTACACGCAAGCTTGGTCGCTCTACCCATACGAGCCGCCCTTGCAGGACGCCATCCGTCTGTTCAAGTATCACGGGAAAGTGGCGCTGGCCGATGCGCTGGGCTCGTTGATGAGTGCGGCTGTTCCGCATCCTCTGGAGGTCGACCTGTTGATGCCCGTTCCGCTGCACCCTTCGCGGCTCAAGGAGCGCGAGTTCAACCAGTCGCTCTTGCTGGCGGATCACCTCAACCGTCGGCTCCGACTGCCGCTCTCGTATGGCAACCTGATTCGGGTCCGCCGCACTGAGCCGCAAACTGCGCTGACCCGGAAGGCTCGTTTGAAAAACCTCCGTCGCGCGTTCGTGGTCCTCCGCCCTGTGGAAGTGGCCGGAAAGAAGATCTTGCTCGTCGACGATGTCGCGACCACAGGAACCACCGTCAACGAATGCGCCAAGGCGCTGCGCAAAGCAGGCGCCGCCGATGTCTATGTCGGAACATTGGCCCGCACGATCTGAACAGAGGTAGAGCTAATGGCATATGGCGTATCGCCAGATGAAAGAGGGCGAAGCGCTCATGGCTAATAGCGAATGGTCAGAAGGGGGCTTCCTGCCCCTGCCACCAGCTATAGGCCATATGCTCTTGGTTGCTCTGGCTATCAGCTATAAGCCATAAGCTCCGTTCTTGCGAGGAGGACCATGCCGATCTATGAGTATCGCTGCACAGACTGTGGAAAGCGGAACAGCGTGCTCATCCTCAGCGTGCGCACCCAGACGCCACCGTCGTGCAAGTATTGCCAGAGCGCACGACTTGAGCGGCTTATGTCCAGGTTCGCGGCCCCGAAATCCGAAGAAGCCCGCCTCGAGGCCCTCGCCGATCCGGGCCAGTTCGGCGACCTCGACGAGAATGATCCGAAGACCATGGCTCGATTTATGAAGAAGATGGGACGCGAAATGGGAGAAGATCTCGGCGATGATCTCGATGAAGCCCTCGAAGGAGCCGGGGACGATGCGACCGGATTGGACAGTACTGACATGGATTGACATGCATCGTCATCAAAAATCACTTGACATTCCCCCGGCCTCTTCCTAGGATGGCGGCATGATGGCTCCATCATTATTCAAGTAGAGATTCCGTCGTTCATTGCCCACGTGATCAGCAATGCCCGGACAATCCAAGGACGAATTGCTCACCGTGGCCGAGACCTGCCGATATCTCAAGATCGCCCCTCGCACACTGTACCGATATATCCAGACTCGTCGTATGCCCGGGTTCAAACTTGGGAAGGAATGGCGATTCGTGCGCTCAGATTTGGAACAGTGGCTGCGGCAGCGGCCCACCGCGCGTCGTCGAAAAACCTAGAGACGGAGGCCCACCATGTTCGCGGGTGAGTATCTGTGCAAAGTGGATGAGAAGGGCCGCTTCATCGTTCCCCCTCCCATCCGAGAGCAACTGGAAACTGAAGGAAAGAGCGTCGTCTTTCTGAAGGGACCGGAACAGTCGCTCTGGATCTATTCCTCGACTGAATGGGTGAAGGTGCTCGAGCGCACCAAAGACAAACTGGACGAAGACCAGAGCCGCCTGTTCATGCATTTCGTGGTGTCCGAAGCCGGCACGTCGGACGTGGACAAAGCCGGCCGCGTTCTGATCCCAGGCCGGCTCCGCAAGGTCGTCCAGGTCGATGAGGAACAGGAAATCGTGCTGGTGGGCCTCTACCACCGCATGGAAGTCTGGAACCCCGGGGAGTGGCGGCGGTACGTCAGCAAGACCGAAGACAAGTACGAGCAAAATCTGAGCAAGATTTTGAACCTCCTCTAATCCGGTACTGTGCCTCGACCGCCCCATAGAGGTCAGTCTTTCCAGAAGCCCGTTACGCTTCGCTTCACCTCGTACCGGGTTTCCCAAACGGTTCCGAGTCACGTGGGCACTGTCCCTCACGCGCTCGGAACAGTCCTCCCGTCCCACCGCCGTTCGCAACCGCGGCCCTCCCCGAGGGCCCTGGCATTTGATGATTCAGTCCCGGTCTGGATTCAACGTGACCGGCTGGCCGTGACCTTGCCGGTCCCCCCCAGCATCAACCACCAGTACGCCACGGTGAACGGTCGACGCGTCCTCTCAGCCGCGGGACGAGGGTATAAGATGTTGGCGGCTCGACAGGTTCTCGTCACCCTTGCGCGTTGCGCCCACCGCCATGACCTGCTCAGAACCCTTCGTGCGGACCATCTTGCGCTCTCCATTCACTTCTATTTCACCTCGCCGCTGCGCCGTGACGTGGATGGCGGGCTCAAGATCGCGCAAGATGCCCTCTGCGAGGCGCTCGGAATCAACGATAATCGGGTCCTGGAAATCCACCTGTACAAGCACCGCGACCGTGCGCACCCCCGCATCGAAGTCTCACTCTGTCCCGCAGTTCGCACATGACCACATCCACACCATTCGCGGTATTCTTCAGTCCACGAACTTTTAGTCAAGCCTCTCTTTTGCTAATTCCATAACCGCTCGCAAGACCATTGTCCCACACGAAGTCTCAGGCACGTGCTCCGTCAGAAACCAGCCTGTCCGTTTTTTCTGTCTCTCTGATGCGATGAGCGGGAAAGGAGCATCCATAGACCTCATGACGGGTGAACAGTGAGTGCTTATTCATCCGAGTGGTTCGAAATGCGATCCACTTTATCATGTAAACAATTCGGTTAGTCAGCGACTTGACATTAATGGTCAAGTCGTACTCCCTGAATCCCCGCAAGCACATTTACCACTGCAGTGGGCCATAAAAGGAGCTGGTTATATGCATGACTGGACTTTAGTAGCAATTAGCTTTGATTGGGGTGCTGGACGAGTAAGCGCGGAGTTTCGAAATCGAGCTTCTATGAAGGTCGCGTTGGTTGCGGAGAATGTAATTGATCTCCATGTTCCGCGTTTGCAGGACTGGGGACCAAGTGTCAGCGTAAACAAAGTGACTGGCCCCCTAGACGGGCTTGCCTACAAGCGACTGTTGATCGAGATGCAGTCCGGAGACGTTATAAAGATATCGGCGGGCACCT
>JAHWYE010000039.1 GCA_020028195.1 Nitrospirota bacterium | reverse complement strand
ACAAGGCATGACCACTCTGCTACAAGACGGAATCGAAAAAGTCCTGCAGGGTCATACCACGCACAAGCAGGTCAAAGCGGTGGCGATGAGATAAGTAACCAGTCTTGCCCCTGCTGGCATCGCCGTGCGCCTCGCAGTATTTCTTCAAGAGCCGTTTCCTGCCTCGAGGGTCTTGACAAATTGTCGCAGTCGCTCTTGCTCCTCAGCCCTTATTCGGATAAACTCGAGTCCAAACTCCCGCCCTTCTGACCATCGCGCTGCTGACAATTCCACCTCTATCGGCAATTCTTCTTGAGACGTCTGAATGCGCAACTGAAGGTAGGAGCCTGGTTTGATGCTCGTGTCACTTCCGACCGCACAACCTTCCAGCGAGAGATTGAACACGACGCCCTCTCCAGAGATGCTGTCGCCTTTAAAGGAAATAGGCAGTTGAACCGCGGCGCGTAGGTGCTTGCGCGACTCCATCGTATCCCCACTCAGTAAAGTGACGAAGTAAGTCTAGCCCGATCAATCAATCCAGGCAAGAGAACCTGTAAAAAGGAGCTAGGAACCCTGGAAGAATATCTTTGTAGGCCCGGGTTTTCACCAAGAAATTGATTCCAGTGGCCATCTTGTTCAACCGAGAGATGGGTTCAGGGCGCTTGGCAGCAGGCCTCTCCGATCTGTTATAGTGACCTAGATTCTTTGCATTTCCGGATGAAACAAGACCACAGAAAGTGAGGTACGCCATGACACGCGTGCTGGGACTGTGGACGCTCGGCTTAGCTCTGATGTTCAACGGGTGTGCATTCGTAGAGCCCAAAGAATCCGCCTACCTCCGAACTGCGCAGAATCATGCCACACAAGATGAGGTCAGGCAGCAACTGGGGCCGCCACGGGTGGCCAAGCCATTGGAAGCTGGAGGATCGGTCTGGGTCTACCAGTTTTGGGCCCATGAGTACGGTGATCGCGTCAAAGCATCGGGGGCTTGGTGCGACGAATACGTGCTGACATTTGACAGTCAAGCCGTTCTCCGACGCTGGGACCATCAGGTGCACCGTCACGGCGGTGAGCTCATGCCGCCTTGGTGTGTGATTGGCACCCTCAGTCCGGCATCGTGAAGAAAGCGGTCTCACACTAACGCCTTTTACTCCCCTAGCCTCCTGTGTTGACCTCGACCCTTGGCTCCCGCGAAGTGGCCAGTCCCTGGCGTGCTCCCCACGAAGGGGGTTCACCCGCTTTACATCCCCCGGTCGCAGGTTCAAATGAAAGTGATATGGAGCGGGCGACGGGATTTGAACCCGCGACAACTAGCTTGGGAAGCTAGGACTCTACCACTGAGCTACGCCCGCCCTTCTTATGCGAAGACACTTCGAATCCTACGCTGGCCTCTGAAGCCAAGTCAAGGGACGCACGATCAGTTTCGTTCTCGATAAAACTCAACGATCGCAAATTTCCTTCTGCCGATTCGTAGCCGGTACTGGTGGCCTGGGATCAGTGTGAATCTGGCGTTGGGATCAGTCTTCTTCTGTTTGTCCACCTCAACGCCACCTTGGACGATTAAGCGCCGCGCTTCGCTTTTACTCGGCACTAATCCTGTTTTGGTCACCAGGTCCACTATGCCCAGGGCTGGCTCGGCGGGATTGGCGACATCGGCCTGGGTCAAAGTCACGTACGCATCGGGCTGCACGGGAAATTCGCGTTCGCGGAATTTCTGCTGAAAATCCGCTTTTGCCTGGCCTGCAGTTCTCTGCCCATGATACCGCGTCACGATCTGCTCGGCCAGCGACAGCTTCGCCTCCATAGGATGCGTCGTCTTCACCAGGGCCAGATCCTCGGTGGTCAACAGCTCATAATACCGGAGCATGAGCTGGTCGCTGATGGACATGAGTTTGCCGAACTTGTCTGCCGGCGTGTCCTCCAGGGCGATGTAGTTCCCAAGACTCTTGCTCATCTTCCTGACCCCATCGGTGCCTTCTAAGAGCGGCGTGGTCAAAACCACTTGCGGCTCCTGCCCGTAGTCTCGTTGTAGGTCCCGCCCCACGAGCAGATTGAACTTCTGGTCTGTCCCGCCCAACTCCACATCAGCTTTGAGCGCCACCGAGTCGTAGCCCTGGATGAGGGGATACAGGAACTCATGGATGCTGATCGGCTTCTGCTCGTGGTAGCGCTTGTAGAAGTCTTCCCGCTCCAGCATGCGCGCTACATTGTAACGCGCGCTGAGCTGGATTAACTGCTCAGCCTTCATGGAATTCATCCACCGGCTGTTGAAGACCACCTTGGTCTTCTTCGGGTCGAGTATCTTGAAGATCTGGCGCTCGTAGGTTCTGGCGTTCTTGATCACCTGTTCTTTCGTCAGCGCGACGCGAGTCTCGGACACACCGGTGGGGTCCCCAATCATTCCGGTAAAGTCGCCGATCAAAAAAATGACCTGGTGCCTGAGGTCCTGGAAGTGTTTGAGCTTATGAATCAGAACCGTATGGCCAAGGTGCAGATCAGGGGCGGTTGGGTCGAAGCCGGCCTTCACCCGGAGGGGCCGTTTCTCTTTTAGTGACCGGGCGAGCTTGGCTTCCAGTTCATTTCGCAGAATGACCTCCACAGCGCCGCGAAGAATCAAATCCATCTGGCGAGTAAGTTCGCTCACAGCCGACCTTTATCTTGGGGAACCGGTACTCCTGGCAACCTAGTTGTGGCACTGGATGTCGTTGTCGGATTGCCGACTAAGATCAGCGGACGTAAGCTGTTCAGTCGCTTCTCCCCGATTCCTTTCACTTCAAGTAAATCTTCAACTCTGCTGAATGAACCTCTCGCCGTTCTTCGTTCCACGACTCGTCTTGCCAAGACCTCTCCGATTCCAGGGAGCCCTTGCAGTTCCTCGACCGTTGCGCGGTTGATATCCAGCCGCTTGCCAACTTTTGTTGAGGGGATGACGACGGTCTGACTAGTTCTCTGTGCCTCGTTGATGGCGCGGCCGGACGCTGCCCGGTCCGGACCAGAAGCGTGCTCTGTAGTGCCCTGCGGTCCTGCCGTCTGCTGGTGGGACGTGGGAGGTGGGGAGTCAGTGGCTGGCTCCATTGGGATCGGCCAACCGATCCATAGGACCAGAGCAGCGGTGGCTCCCAGCATGGCGGCCTTGATGAGCAGTGACTTGAGCATCTCACCCCTCACGTCATCCTCGCTTGCGCGCGAGATGAATCGCCAGCCCGTCTACATCCTCGGCCGCTTCCATGATGCCCTCGGATAGGGTCGGATGAGCATGGATCATCTCGGCGACGGCCGAGGCGGTAGCTCCCAGTTGCATGGCCAGCGCAGCCTCGTGGATCAGGTCGGCCGCGTGCGCGCCGATAATGTGCACGCCGAGAATGGCCCCGTTCTTGGCGTCGGCAATGATCTTGAAAAGACCGGTCGTATCCCCAACGCCATGGGCCTTTCCAAGTGCGATATGTCGGAACCGTCCGATCTTGATCTCAGCCTCAGACTTCTGGCTTCGCTCCCGCGCCTGATGCTCGGTCAACCCGACGCGACCGATCTCCGGCAGGGTGAAGATGCCGGCTGGAACCACGTCGTAGTTGATCTGACGCTGGTGTCCCAGAATGTTCTCGATCGCGACTTTCCCCTGCGCAGAGGCCACGTGCGCCAGCATGGCCTTGCCGACTACATCCCCAATTGCGAAAACGCTGGGCAGGTTGGTCTCCAGCCGCTCGTCGACGAGGATTTCCCCTCGCTTCCCTACCTGAACCCCGACCTTCTCCAACCCGATGCCCTTTGAATTGAACCCTCGCCCGATCGACACCAAAAGCTTCTCGGCTACAATCACAATCCCATTTTCCAAGATGGCCTTGACTGCCCCATTCTCACACTCGAGTTTCTCGACTGTGGTGCCGGTGTGGATTGTGATGCCCCGTTTCTTCAACTCACGGTCCATGAAGACTGCGATCTCCTCATCCTCGAGGGGAAGGATGCGGGGTAATAGCTCTACCATGGTGACCTGCGTACCGATGCCGCTATAGAGGGAGGCGAACTCGCACCCCTCGACGCCAGCGCCGATGATCAGGAGGCTGGCTGGAATCTCGATCAGGTCCAGTGCCTCCTTGCTCGTGATGATTTGTCGTCCGTCGATCGGAAAGAGGGGCAGGTTGGGCCAGGACGAGCCGGTCGCGAGAATGATAGCATCCGCCTGCACACGGGCCTCGGAGCCGTCTCGCTTGGCCACGCGGAGCGTTCGTTCATCGAGCAACGCCCCCGTTCCTTCCATATGCTCGACTCCCCAAGTCTTGAACAGCGTCACGATGCCTTTGACCAGCGTCTCCACGACCTTGTTTTTCCTGGCCACCATCCGCGCTAGGTCATAGCCCACCTGGCCGTCCAGTTTTAATCCAAGCTCACTCGCTTTCTTGACCTTATCCCCTAGTTCTACGACCGACAGCAAGGCCTTGCTGGGAATGCAACCCCAATTCAGGCAGACTCCACCCAGCGCCTGGTTCTCCACGACGGTGACGCGGGCCCCGAGTTGGGCTGCCCGGATCGCTGCCACGTACCCGCCAGGCCCTGCGCCGAGGATGGCGATGTGTTTCTGGTGCGTCATTTCTTCTGGGTGGAGAGAAAGGTTTCGTACTGAGCGGCGGTCATCAAGGTCTCCGCCTGAGCCGGGTCGGACAACTCGATGACTGCCATCCATCCTTTCCCGTAGGGATCTGAGTTGACCACCTCCGGATGGTCCTTCAGGTCCTTGTTGACCTTGACGACTGTCCCGCTTACAGGAGTATAGATCGTGCTTGTGGTTTTCGTGGATTCGATCTCACCGATCTGCTGCCCTCCTGTCACCATGGCGCCCACTTTGGGTAACTCAATGAAGACGATGTCACCGAGCGCGTCCTGGGCAAAATTGCTGATCCCAACGGTGGCCTGTTTCCCCTCCACCCTGACCCACTCGTGGTCTTTGTGGTAACGAAGATTGGTTGGCTCCATAGTCTCCTCTTCACGGCTGCCGCAAAAGCCCTCCAGCGGCGTTCTCAGTCGCTCGGACTCTTCACGTACTCAAAGGCGTGTGCTCCGGGGTCCTCACTCCTTGCGGCCTTGCTGGAAGTCTTTTTGAGCAGCCTTACCAGAATCGATACGAACTTCCTGAAAACAGTGGCGGGATCGTAGTGCACGATGCCTTCTTTGTCAAGGAATCGGGGCGGAAGTCTTCACGTACATCACACCGATATCCTTGGCTAGTGAAGCGCGATCTGTCCTTGGATCCAGTCGGTCCCCTAGCTGGGCGAGATGCCCCTCTGGAAGCGGCGCTGTCACCCAAATCCGGTCCGCTCGTCCCAACAACTCGATCAGACGTTCGACGATGTTCGGCGTCACGGCACGCTGAACACTGATCAGGTAAGAGTCAAATCGACTCCGCTTCGCCTCCAGGAGATCTTCCCCATACTGCATCAGCGCCTCAGCCGGGGCGGTGACAGTGTTCGGATGGACCTCCAAGGCAAACAGCAACCTCGGCGAGTGTTGGCGCATCGCGCGCCGGAGCTGGTCCATCACCTTCAACGTCTCTCGGGCCTTCCATCCCGTCCATCGCCAAAACTCCGGTGGGTGTTCCTGCCGAGACGCCGACGTTCCATGGTCCGTGCGCGGCAACAGTTTTCCAGGGTCCAACGTGCGGCCGAAGTCCCGTTCGAATCCAGCCAGCCCATATGAACTCAATCCTTCGGTCGGGCCCATCGGCGCATCGGCACGAAACAGCACTCCGTCGATCCCAGTGTCTGCAAGGTCTGTGAGGAAGCCGGTGAGGTATTCCTGAAATGCCGGGTTCAGCAGGTCCAGGTTTGACGATGGCTTGAGTCGGCGATTGACCGAGTCATAGAACCAGTCAGCCCATTCGCGTCGGGATTCCAGCCAGTTCATCCGTCGCAGCGTGATGGCTCCGAACACCGACAGGCCGTGTCGATGCGCCACCGGTATGGCTTTGCCGATGAAGTCCTGGAGCAAGTTCGCACGTCCGGTTCGAAAATACACACCAGCGGGTGCCTGGGTCTGCCGCGTGGCGGCTGACTTGCTCCTCTGCCTTATCCCCTGTTCCGTTCTGTGCCTGGTCCCTACCTCCAACACAAGCGTCGTGATGCCTGCTTGCGTGAGGGA
This sequence comes from Nitrospirota bacterium, assembly GCA_020028195.1. Taxonomy (GTDB): domain Bacteria; phylum Nitrospirota; class Nitrospiria; order Nitrospirales; family Nitrospiraceae; genus NS-7. The sequence goes on along the minus strand of JAHWYE010000039.1, from coordinate 3,762 downwards.
CTGTAACCAGTGGTCCAAGTCCGGGATGGCAGCGAGGTGATGGGATGGAATCAAAATGGCGGTGCGCCCGTTCGAGTTGCTTGGACTGGGTCCGAGGAGTTGCTCTAATTCGATGATCCGGCGCTGCGCGGTCATGCGATCACTTTCTTCACCCAGAATGCTCGTCCTAGCGGGGTCCGCAATGACACGGTACTCGGCCAAGGCCCCTTTCAGATCACCAAGCTGTTCGTATGAACGAGCCAGCCACCAGCGGGCTTCCAGAAGAAACTGGGACTCCGGGTAGGTGTCGATCAGATGCCGCAGGAGATTCGCCGCGATGAGGTAACGGCCGTCTGCGTAGTGCGACTGGGCGTTCTGGAGGAGTCTGCTCTGAGCCTCGATGGGGACAGGAATCCGAGGACTGACGCGCGCAGGGGGAGACACCGGCGGCTGAGCGCAGCCGGCTGCTACCAGGATTGCAGCTAGCAGAACCAGCGAGGAAGGAAGCAACTTGAACTCACCGCACACCCAACTCGGTGTCGGAAAAGAAATACCCGATCTCGAAGCGAGCCGTTTCCGGAGAGTCGGATCCATGAACGGCGTTGAACTCGATGTTGGTCCCATGCAACGCGCGGATCGTGCCGGGATCAGCTTTGGCCGGATCAGTGGCCCCCATGAGCTCCCGGTGGCGCTTGATCGCATCGTCACCAGACAGGACCAGGATGACGACCGGTCCTGAGGACATGAACGTCGTCAGGCTGTCGAAAAACGGCCGCTGCCGGTGAACGGCGTAGAACCCCTCCGCTGCGGATTTTGACAACTGTGTCATCCGGATGGCGATCGGCTTCAGGCCGGCCGCCTCGTATCGCCGGATAATGTCGCCGATCACACTCTTTTTAACAGCATCGGGCTTGATAATCGCTAAGGTTCGTTCCCCTACCACGTCGCAGCATCCTCCTGAAGGTTGTCCATCTCCACAATTCGTGCAAGTCCATTATAGAGAAGGCGCCCCGTGGCTTCAAGAACGCACAGGAGAAAGCTGGGAGAAGTGAGCTACCGCCTGAACCGTTCGGCGAGTTCGCTGGGCTTGAAAACACCCTGTTCGGTGATGATCGCGGTGATGTATTCGGCTGGCGTGACGTCGAAGGCGGGATTTAGCACCTCAGCACCGATTGGGGCGACCGGTTGGCTTCCGAAGATCGAGGTGACTTCCTGGGGTTTCCGTTGTTCGATCGGAATCTGATCGCCGGAGGGCGTGGCCAAGTCAATGGTCGAATGGGGTGCGGCGACGTAAAACGGAATCCCATGCGCCTTGGCCAGCACTGCGACGGAATAGGTCCCGATCTTGTTGGCCACGTCGCCGTTCGCGGCGATCCGGTCAGCTCCCACTAGACAGAGTTGCACCTGGCCCTGCCGCATCAGGGCACCGGCCATGTTGTCGGTGATCAGCGTGACCGGAATATGATCCTGCATCAGTTCCCAGACCGTCAGGCGGGCGCCTTGTAGTACAGGACGTGTTTCGTCTGCCAGCACACGGATCTTCTTGCCTTGCTCCCAGGCCGCGCGAACGACCCCGAGCGCGGTGCCGTAACCGGCAGTGGCCAGCGCGCCTGCGTTGCAATGGGTCAAGATGTTCTGGCCGTCCCTGATCAGCGTTGCTCCGTGACGGCCGATTTCCTTGTTCATGGCGATGTCTTCGTCGAGGATCCGTTGCGATTCCTCCACCAGGCGGCGCTTGATCTCGCTCACCGGGTGCCCCCGTAACCCAACCAGCGTGGTCTTCATCCGTTCGATCGCCCAGAACAGGTTCACGGCGGTCGGACGAGTAGCGGCCAGATGATCACAGATCCCTCTGACGGCCTTGGCGAACTCCTCGTACGAGGTCATCGTCAACGACTGCGCACCAAGGGCGACACCCATCGCGGCCGTCACGCCGATCGCAGGTGCTCCTCGTACCCGGAGTTCTTGGATTGCACGAGCGACGGTCTGATAGTCCTTGCAGTCCAGGAATGTGACCTGCTCCGGCAACCGGCTCTGGTCCAGAATCCGAACCATCCCGTCTTTCCATTCGACCGTCGGAACCATAAGATGTCTCCTCTTAGCGATCGGTCGCCTCCACCTCCGTGGATCCTTCTTGCATCGTTCGAAGGGACCGTAGTGGTCCACGGTACTCCAGGATGGTGAGTATGATCAAGATGAGAACCGCCTGGAGCAACAGCATGAGCGTTTCCGCCTATTGGTGGATTTGCGGCGCGCCATCACCGCCGGTCCCATGAAAATTTTGGCGGGATAGCTCCTCTTCGGCCACACGATACAGTCTGGACCGGTCTCTGGAACTGGCCCTAGCTGCGAAAGGTCCCATTCGTTCCGAGACCAAACAATGAGCCGGCGTTTGCGGGTTTGATCAGGTAGGGTGAGGGAGGGTCTTGGGCTTGCTCCCGAATGAAGTCGCTCAGACGGGCATCACTGTTCCCTTGCAGAATAGCGAAGCGGCTGTTGAACTTTCATGTGGATGCACCAGTCCGAATGGTGTCACCTGCCATCACCACCGTTAGGTTGGCCATTCCCAGGCTCTTCGTCATTTGCCATATGATTCGGCTTGCTCAACTCCCGCTCTAACACGGCCCGGATGAACCCGCTTGTCGTGTAGCCTTGGAGCTTGAGCTTGTCCAGTTTGAGCTTCAGGTCTAAGGGCAACTGGATGACGATGCGTGTGAATTTGGCCATTGGGCTCTTTACCCCCTCAGGTGCTGACTTGCTGGTTGATTGTGCAATCAAACGCATGCAGAAGATATGCCATGCTATACCGACATCTATCGTGTTGAATATCTATGTTGTTTTCATAGCTGTGCGGGACAATTCAGGAACAAATTTTGCCACGTGTGCCCATTTGCAGTTTGTGGTCAGGTCGCTGACCACAGTGGAGGCGCGCAGCCAGCAGGTTCTGGGTTATGGTCCCATCCACTGGCTCCACAAGCGAGCCAGGTTCAGGCGCTCGAATATCAACAGGGAAGGGCCTACTCGAACCGGACGTGGCAAGCTGTCCCGTGCTGTCAGGATCTCGAGGTCCGCTGACGACAGCTTGGCGATGACCCAGATAGCTCCCTGCCTGTCTGTTCGCCAGAGACGCACCCCTTCGTTCTCATAGGCCGCGAGGACAGCGGCCGCCGGATGTCCGTAGGAGTTGCGGCTCCCCACGGAGATGACTGCCGCTTCCGCTCCCGTTTGTTCGATCCAACGGGGATCCAGCGAACTGCGCGCGCCATGGTGGGGGACTTTCAGCACTCTGGCCCGGACGGCTGGGTTGGCTCTGCCAAGGCGTGCGATGGCTTCGGCTTCGATGTCTGCGGTGAACAAGAACGAGTGCAAGCCGCAGTCCAGGTGCGTGACGATCGAGAGATTGTTCAGAAGGCTGCCACTTCTCACGTTCTGAGTGAACGGTCCCTCTGAACCGTGATGGACAGGCGGGTTCAGTATCTTCAGCTGACACGGGCCGGAGTCGAGGACCGCCTGTCCTTCTTTTGCCGTATACTCTGTGAGTCCGCGCTCCCGCATCGCTTCCCGCAATCGCTCATAGAACGGCTCATCCCTGGCGATCCCATTGCCCCAATACTGGCCGATTTCGAATGAGCGGAAGACCCACGGAAGCCCGCCAACATGGTCGAGCTGCGGGTGCGTGCCGATCACGTAATCAAGTCGTCTGATACCACGGTCCCAGAGATATGGCCCGACCACGGTCCGTCCCATATCCAGGGTGTCGTAGGCTGCCCCTGCATCGATCAG
>JAHWYE010000003.1 GCA_020028195.1 Nitrospirota bacterium | reverse complement strand
CGTACCATTTCAAGTGACGTTCGGGCGCCGCACGGCATGCTGACTTTCCTTGACTGATCAAATTCGAGCCACCTAGAATCCACCTGATGCCTATCCATGCCCTCGACGATGTCACACTGCATTATGAAGTGGTGGGACAGGGTGCTCCGCTTGTCTTGATCAACGCGCTCACCATGGAGGCAGCAGGGTGGGGGGCGCAGGTCCGTGCTTTCTCGGCCCACTACACCGTGCTGACCTACGATTGTCGAGGACAGGGACAATCGGGGAAACCCGAACAGGATTACAGCATTGAGCAGCACGCTGATGATCTGCATCGGCTCGTCGTCGGGATCGGCCTTCGCCGAGTGCATGTGGTGGGGCTCTCCCTGGGCGGCATGATCGCGCAGGCCTTCGCGTTGAAATATCCGGCGCAGACCGGAGCGCTGGTGCTGTGCAGCACCGTGTCACGGATCGAGCCTGCCATGGAGCGGTTCCTCAAGACCTGGGTACGGGTGCTTGGTGTGGGAGGAGGGGGATTGGCCTTCGAGGTGGCCGAGCCCCTGCTGTTTTCGGAGTGGTACCTCCGCGAGCACGGTGAGATCCTCAAAGGGTTGCAAGCAAATGTGGCGCGACAGCCAATCGCGGCCTTGGCTCACCTGGCACAAGGCGCGTTATTGCACAACCTCGACGGTCAGGTAGAGCTGATCCGCGCGCCGACGCTGGTGCTAGCTGGAGAGGAGGACCTCCTGACACCCGTCCGTCACGCCCGACACCTGTCGCAGCAAATTCCGGGAGCGCAATTGATCGTGATCCCCGCTTGCGGACATGTCAGCCCGTTGGAGCGCCCCACCCTGTTCAATGAATCAGTCTTTCAATTTCTCCGGCGGCATGATGCTCTGCTAGAATTAAAGACAGCCACTGGTCGGCGCGACCAAGAACCCACGCACGAGTCAGCCTATGAAATCGAACCGACGCAGGAGGTGAGAAGATGCCACATGATTTCATGCCCGGATTGGCGGGAGTGCCAGCGGCCAGGTCCGCGGTCAGCGATGTAGACGGGCAGCGCGGTGTTCTGGTGTACCGCGGCATACGAATCGAGGAGCTGTGCGCCAAGTCTTCCTTTTTGGAAACAGCGTCCCTCTTGCTGTTCGGCCGTCTCCCGGCCAAACCTGACCTCGACCGATTCGTCGAGGACATCACTCGCCATCGTCGGGTCAAGTATCGCATCATCGATTTGCTCAAATGTTTACCGGAACAGGGGCACCCGATGGACGCGCTCCAGGCCGCTGTTGCGGCCCTGGGAATGTTCTATCCTGGGCGGAATGTGAAAGACATCGACAACAACTACTGGTCTGCTGTGAGGCTCATCGCCAAACTGCCTACCATCGTGGCCGCTTACGCCAGGCTCCGACGGGGAGATGATCATATTTCGCCACGGGACGACCTGAGCTTCTGTGAAAATGTTCTCTATATGCTCTCCGACCGGGTGCCGGAGAAGGTACTGAGCGAAACGCTGGATATTTGTCTGATCCTTCATGCAGAACACACCATGAACGCCTCGACCTTCACAGGGTTGGTCACAGCCTCGACCCTTGCCGATCCCTACACGGTGGTGGCCTCTTCTATCGGGGCGCTGAAGGGTCCCTTGCACGGCGGAGCCAATGAGGAAGTCGTGCAAATGCTCAGAGAAATCGGCACGCCCGCGCGAGTCCGCCCTTACCTGGAGCGCAAGTTAAAGGCCAATGAGATGATCATGGGATTCGGCCATCGGGTCTACAAGGTGAAGGACCCGCGCGCCACGATTCTCCAAGGTCTAAGCGAGCGGCTCTTCAAAGAATGCGGGACATCACCGCTTTATGAGGTCGCGCTGGAAGTGGAGCGAGTCGCAGCAGATCTCCTGGGAGGGAAGGGTGTCTACCCCAACGTGGACTTCTACTCTGGAATCATTTACGACAAGATGGGGATCGCGATTGACTTCTTCACTCCCATGTTTGCTATGGCGCGGGTGGCTGGCTGGCTGGCACACTGGTTTGAGCAGCTCCAAGAGAACAAACTATTCAGGCCAGACCAGATTTACGAAGGAGAGCATAACCGTCCTTACGTCCCGATCGAGAAGCGCTAGCTGGCTCGCACGCCCGATGTCCCGCACCAAGTGGAGCGGACCCCATCATTATACGATCAGACGAAGGAAGCTGTACGAGCCTCTTACTCATCGAGCGCTGTCTCTTCACGCATCACGAGTTCCCAGATCTGTTCATCCCCATCGTATCGAAGGACATACCGGTGGCCGTCGTCCGCGAACAATTTGAAATAGCTGTGGCGGTCTGTATACCACCGCTGGATGACCTCTCGTACTTCATACCGTATTCCATCGTAGACAAAGGCACGCGGAGTCTCCTCGCCTTTATATCCCGCATAGGCTTCCACCAGCACGTTGCTTGCGCGCGCCATTGGCCTCTCCAGTGGTCGAAACGATAGCCCGCATGGGCTGAGCTGTCAACGCGCGATCGGACAGAAAGCGACCAGAAGGGCCTTGTACCCACGAGCACGATGGATTAAGATGGCCCCCGCCAACGACAACGTGCGGTTCTCCCTCATTCCCTAATCCGAAAGGAGGCCTCCATGCCCGTCTATGTCAGCCTCGTCAAGTTTACCGAGCAGGGGATTGCGACCATGAAACAAGAGGGTATTGCCCGATCGGAGAAGGTCCAGCGAAACGTCGAATCCTTGGGCGGAAGACTGCTGGACGCCTATTACTGCCTTGGAGAGTACGATGTCGTGGCCATTCTGGAGTTTCCGAATAACCGAGCCGCGATGAAAGCGGCCGTGCTCAATTCGTCACTTGGCCACATCAAGATCACGACCATGCCGGCTGTGTCCAGAGGGGAATGGCGGGATTTGTTAAAAGAAGTCTGGAGTAACAAACCGAAGGGAAAATGAGTGGGACCACTCACGTTGCTGAAGAACACAGGTGACCACGAGATGAGCAAGGGGCACAACGTGGCAACAAGAACAAAGACAGCAAAAGGCGCGCGGGGCCCACAGCAGGAGAAGGCCCGACGTCCCGGTTCCGGTGAGTCGCGGATCGAGAAAGACACGATGGGAGAGTTGGCGGTGCCTGCGGAGGCCTACTACGGAATCCAGACCGCGCGGGCAATTCACAATTTTCCTATCAGCGGGCTCCGGTTTCCGCGGTCCTTCATTCGGGCGCTGGGGTTAATCAAGTGGGCCGCCGCCACAGTCAATGAGTCGCTTGGGCTGCTGGACAAGAAACTGGCTGACGCGATTAAGAAAGCAAGCAAGGAGGTCGTGGAGGGGCGTTGGGATGCGGAATTTCCGGTCGATATTTTCCAGACTGGGTCCGGTACCTCCACTAATATGAATGCCAATGAGGTCATTGCCAACCGGGCGGCTGAACTCCTCGGCGGGGCACGAGGGAGCAAACTTGTCCACCCGAACGATCATGTCAACCTGGGTCAGTCCAGCAATGATGTGATTCCAACCGCTATTCACGTGGCCGCGGCGGAAATGATCCAGCGACAACTCCTGCCAGCCTTAACACATCTGCACGGTGCCTTGGCGGCAAAGGCACGTGAATTCGATCAGGTCGTCAAGATCGGCCGCACGCACCTGCAAGATGCCACGCCGATTCGGCTTGGCCAGGAGTTCGGCGGATACGCCCGCCAGATCGAACTGGGGCTTGTTCGAGTCCGACAGGCACAGGCCGCGCTCAGCGAGGTGGCGTTGGGAGGCACCGCGGTCGGAACAGGTCTCAACGCGCACCCGGATTTTGCGCCTCGCGTCATCGAGCTGTTGTCCCGCGAAATCCGGTGCCCGCTCAAAGAGGCGGTGAACCACTTTGAGGCTCAGTCTGCCCAGGACTCCTTGGTCGAAGCCAGCGGTGAACTTCGCACCGTCGCCGTCAGCTTGATGAAGATCGCGAATGACATCCGATGGCTGGGGTCAGGACCGCGATGCGGGCTGGGAGAACTCCTTCTGCCCGAGACACAGCCGGGGTCCTCGATCATGCCCGGCAAGGTCAATCCCGTCATCGCCGAGTCCGTGACCATGGTCGCGGCGCAAGTGATGGGGAACGATGTCACGATCATGGTGGGAGGACAAGCCGCAAATTTCGAACTCATCGTCATGCTGCCAGTCATGGCCTACAGTCTTTTGCAGTCCATCGAGCTGCTCGCCAGCGCCTCCGAGAACTTCACGAGACGATGTATCCAGGGAATTGCCGCGGACGTGGAGCGGTGCCGGAACTCCATTGAACAGAGCCTCGCCATGTGTACCGCCCTGGTGCCGGAGATCGGGTACGATGCCGCGGCGAAAATCGCCAAGGAAGCCCACCGGACCGGCAAGACCGTCCGTGAGGTGGCCCGGAGCCAGCATGTCCTACCGGAGGATCGGCTGAATGCGCTGTTAGACCCGTGGCGTATGACAGGATCAGACGAGGGCACCCGCAAGCGATAGACAGGCTTATTGGGGCAGCTCCGCAAACTCGCTATCTGGAGACGTTCTCACCTGATCGGCTGAGCCGAATCGCTCCGGCTCGGCTGCTGCACCTGCCGCATGACCAGAGCCCGAATAAGGTCATTGCCTGATGACCGGTCATTTTGACAACCCGCCCTGGCCTGTGCTAAAGTCCGCGGAAATTTGTGGACTTCCGGTGCATAAGCTCCGATCTTCTACTCAGAAGAACGAGGAACAAGTCCGATGGGCTCGGTGACAGGCAGTCAACGGACACACCTGATCATCGTGATTGGGGCAGGCCCTGCTGGAATGGCCGTGGCGAACCTGCTGTCCAAGGCTGGCCATGAGGTGGTCATTCTGAATCGAGACATCAAATTCGGCGGCTTGGCTGAGTATGGCATTTTTCCGAGCAAGCTCAAGCTGCGCGGAGGGCTCCGGAAGTCCTACTGGGACATTCTGGAACGCCCAAACGTGCACTATTTTGGAAATGTGACCGTCGGGACCGACAAAGACATCACCGTGAACGAACTTCGAAACCTGGGGATCAGCGCGCTGGTCTTCGCAACCGGCGCCCAGGGAACGAAGACCATCGGCGTGGAGGGGGACTCAGCGATCGGCGTCTACCATGCGAAGGACGTCGTCTATCATTTTAATCGGCTCCCCGGCTTCGGCGAGCAGCCATTTGAGATGGGGCGGCGGGTAGCCATTATCGGGGTGGGCGATGTGATGGTGGACATTTCGCACTGGCTCGTGCGGTTCAAGCAGGTGGACGAGGTGACCGCGATTGCCAGACGCGGCCCTGCAGAACGCAAGTACAATCCGAAAGAGATTCGCGCCATCTGCGCTAACATTGACCAGCAGGCGTTGGCCAAGGAGTTCGCCCGCATCCGTCCTCGTCTGGAGGCCGTGGGGCAGAATCCGGATGAGATTCTCAAGGGGATGACGGACGAATTCACGAAATGCGAGCCGCGGGTGAGCCAGACCAGAATGGGATTCCGATTCCTCGCATCCCCGCGTCGGGTGCTCACTGATGGACAGAATCGCGTGCGGGCCCTGGAGATTGAAGAAACGAAACTCGAGCCCAAGGGACAGGACTTTGCGGCGGTCGGGCTGAAGCAGTTCTACGAGTTTCCATGCGACAGCGTGGTGTTTGCCGTGGGGGACAGGGTCGACGAGACTGTCGGCTTGCCCTACAAAAACGGCGTGTTTGTCACTAACCCTGCTCTGACGGGCAACGACCCTGATGATGCGCTCTTCCAGGCCTACGACGAGGCCTCCGGAAAAGTTATCGAGGGTGTCTTTCTGACAGGGTGGGCTCGGAAGGCGAGCGAAGGCTTGGTCGGGATCGCGAAGCGCGACGGCGAATGGTGTACCGAGGTGCTCCTGCGCTACCTGGAATCCCAGCCTGTGCGCGAGCGTGCCGAGATTGATGCGGTCCTGTACCGCCTTCGCGCGTTATTGACGGAGCGGCGAAGACAGACGATGGACATCGAGAGCCTCCGCGTCTTGGAGGCGATTGAGAAGGAACAGGGCGGGACCCAGGACTGTATCGGCGAATTCAAGTTTTCCTCAAACGAGAAGATGGTTGAGCTGATTCAACGCAGGCGCGCCAGTTCAAGCGCCCCCGCCACGCGCTAGCCGTCTCCCCACTTCAGCTTTCTTCGTAAGACATCATAATACGTCCGGTCCGGAAACCGGATGAGCTGTGTCCGATGATCGGACACGCGCACGGTCACGGTATCGCCCTGGGTGATTGCGACACCGACCTGCCCATCAAAGGTGGCCATGGCACCCTCGTCCATGCCGGTCAAGGTGACCTCGACCGCAACTCCGCTGGGAACCAGGAGCGGGCGATGCGTCAGCGTGTGAGGGCAAATCGGGGTGAGAATCAGCGCCTGGACCGACGGAGCGATGATCGGCCCTCCGGCGGAAAGCGAGTAGGCCGTGGAGCCGGTCGGGGTGGAGACGATCAGACCGTCCCCGCGCAGGTTGGTGACGAACTGCTCATCGATTGAGATTTGAATCTCAATCATGCGCGCCAGTGTGCCTTTACTGACCACCACGTCGTTGAGCACCGTCGCGTGCGCCATGTGCTCACCATGGCGATGAATTCTGGCACGGAGCATCAATCGCTCCTCGAGCACATAGTCCTGCACAAAGACTTTTTCGAGCGTTGGATAGAGCTCCTCAAGACTCACCTCGGTGAGGAACCCGAGTCCGCCCATGTTGACTCCGAGAATCGGGACGGTGCGCTCCTCGACGAGCCGCGCGGCATTCAACATGGTCCCGTCGCCGCCCAATACCAGGATCATATCGGAAAGCGCCGCGATCTGGGTTTTCTGGTAATTTGTGCCTTCGCCGATGAGGGCCGCCGTTTTCCCGTCAAGCACCACCTCTTTCTGGCGCTCTCGCAACCAGATCACTAATTCTTTGAGAATGTGTTTGACGTCGGGAAACTTGGGCTTAGTCAGGATACCGATGGTTTTCATGAACAACCGAACCCCAGTGGACAGCCACAGCCTCACGCCACGCGGTGGAGAGGGATTGTATCGGCAGGATTCTTTTCTTGTCAACGAACCTGCTGCCCTCTACCATCCTCCCAGATGGACGTGCGACGGAACCAATGTGGATTTTGTGGCACACAGCAGGCTGTAGGTCTTGACAGAGCGCACGCTGGTCGTTACAATTAGACCAACATTTTCGAAGAGTTCCCTCGGTTCGGTGCCGGTGACTTGCTGGTGAACCAAAGGAGGAAGGATGTTCGAACGATTCACGGATAAGGGTCGCAAGATCATCATCCTAGCGAGAGAAGAGGCGGAACGTCACCAGAATGACTATCTGGGGACGGAGCACTTGGTCCTTGCCATTCTCCGCGAGTCGGACGGCATCGCGCTCATGATCATCAAGAAGATGGGGCTGTCCTCGGAGCAGATTCGGCTCGAAATCGAGCGCAATCTCCCTGGGGGCGGGACCACAATGACCTTTGGTGAAATCCCGTTCAGCCCGCGCGTCAAGAAAGTAATCGAATACGGAGTCGAAGAAGCCCGGTTACTGGGCCACAACCATATCGGGAGCGAACACCTCTTGCTCGGTCTCTTGCGAGAGGAAGAAGGAATCGGCGGAAAAATCCTCCGGAGCCTTGGGGCGAACCTCCTGACCGCGCGGCAATTGACGGTCACGTTCCTGCGGAAGTCCGCACCGCGTGAACGTGATCGGAAGAGCAATACCCCGGCACTCGACGAGTTTGGTCGGGACTTGACCCAGCTTGCCCAGGAAGGCCAGTTGGATCCGGTCATCGGCCGGATGGACGAAATCGAGCGGGTGCTCCAGATTCTCAGCCGCCGAACCAAGAACAACCCGGTGCTGATCGGCGAATCCGGCGTCGGGAAGACCGCGATTGTGGAAGGCTTGGCCCAACGGATCGTCATGTCGGAAGTGCCCGACAATCTATTATCCCGACGGGTGATTGCGTTGGATCTGGGATCGCTGGTCGCCGGGACGAAATATCGCGGGCAGTTTGAAGAGCGGCTCAAGGTCGTGATGAAGGAGATCACGCAGGCGGGGAACGTGATCATCTTTATCGACGAGCTCCATACCCTTGTGGGGGCCGGGGCCGCGGAAGGGTCGATTGATGCGTCGAATATGCTGAAGCCCGCCCTGTCTCGCGGCGAGATCCAGTGCATCGGCGCCACGACATTGGATGAGTACCGGAAGCACATCGAAAAGGACGGCGCGTTAAAACGGCGGTTTCAGCCCATTTACGTGCAGCCGCCGACCATTGAGGAAACAGTCCGCATCATTCAAGGGCTGCGAGACCGATATGAAGAGCACCATGGCGTGGAGATCACCGAGGAAGCGATCAGTGAAGCCGTCAAACTCTCGGACCGCTACATCACCGATCGGTTCCTGCCCGATAAGGCGATCGATTTGATCGACGAGACGGGATCCAGGGCCAAGCTGCAAACCTACGCGCTGCCGGGAGAACTCAAGGCACTCGAACAAGAGCTCAAGAAAATCTCCCGCGAGAAAGAGCTCGCCATTTCCACGCAGAACTTCGAAGAAGCGGTCAGATTCCGCGAGGAAGAGGAGCGTCTGCGGAAACTGCTGGATGAGTCCAAGCGAGAGTGGAAGAAGAACCAGGAAAAGCACAAGCCGGTGATCACGAAAGAAGACGTGGCCTACGTGGTTTCGAAAATGACCGGCATTCCGCTCTTCAAACTGGAGGAAGAGGAATCCAACAAACTCCTCCGCATGGAGGAATTTCTCCATAGGCGAATTGTCGGGCAGGATGAGGCCATCTCGGCTGTGTGTCGAGCGATCCGCCGGTCCCGCGCCGGGCTGAAGGAGGCCAAGAAGCCGATCGGGTCGTTTATCTTCCTGGGCCCCACCGGGGTCGGGAAGACGGAACTGGCCCGAGCCCTGGCGGAATTCCTCTTCAACACAGAGGACGCCCTGGTTCGCATCGACATGTCGGAGTACCAGGAAAAGTTCACCAGCTCGCGTCTGTTCGGAGCGCCCCCTGGATACGTCGGGTACGAGGAAGGCGGACAGTTGACCGAAAAGGTCCGTCGGCGTCCCTACTCGGTGGTGTTGTTTGATGAAATTGAGAAGGCCCATCCCGATGTCTTCAACGTGCTGCTCCAGGTGCTGGACGATGGCGTGCTGACCGACAGTTTGGGCCGAAAAGTCGATTTCAAGAACACGGTCGTGATCATGACCTCCAACCTGGGAACCAAGCTGATCCAGAAGGGCGTCTCGCTGGGATTTCACCGTACCGAACAGAGCGAGCACAATCAGCGGATGAAGGATGAGGTGTTGACCGAGCTGCGGCGAGCCTTCAGCCCGGAGTTCCTCAACCGAATCGACGAAGTCGTGGTCTTCCATCAACTCGAGAAGGAGCATCTGTTCAGTATCCTGGACATCCTGCTCAGGGAGCTGAACGTGCGCTTACTGGACCGCGGGGTTCAGATCGAGATCAATGACGACGTCAAACAGTGGTTGATTCAGGAAGGCTATCAGCCGTTGTACGGCGCTCGCCCGATGCGTCGGACCATTCAGAGGGTTATCGGCGATCCACTCTCCGAGGAGCTGATCAAGGGTCGGTTCAAGGATGCCCGCAGGATAAAGGTTGTCATGAGGGATGGGGCGCCGGCGTTCGTCGAAGAAGAAGCGATGGCGGAAGTCTGACCTACCCCTTCGCTCCTGCCACTGACGGATCAGCACAGCTTGAGAGAATCTCCCCAGCAGGGCTTCATGATAGACAGCAGGACGACCCTCGTGGCGGCGATTCCACGGGGGTCGTTCTGTATCAGTCCATCAGTCGCCCTTTCGATTCGCGCTCCGAAGATGCTCCCCTGTGTATTTCTCACACCGTCCTACTCTCCTGAACATGATAGGCCAGCCTGCTGGCCGGTCCCGGCACGTCAATAAGAGGACGTGATGACTTCCCCGCCAGCGGCGATCCTGGGTCTGGAAACTTCATGTGACGAAACCGCCGCCGCCGTCGTCACGGGCGAGGGACGTGTCGCGTCAAACGTCGTGTACTCCCAGCATGACCTGCACGGACGGTATGGAGGAGTCGTGCCGGAGCTGGCTTCGCGGCGGCACATCGAAACTGTGGAGGTTGTGGTCTTGGAAGCGATGCGGCAGGCAGGGATCACCTGGTCAGATCTCAACGCAGTCGCGGTCACCAATGGACCGGGGTTGGCCGGAGCGCTCCTTGTCGGCATCAGTTTCGCCAAAGCGCTGGCCTATGCGATGCGGATTCCGCTCATTGATGTCAATCACTTGGAAGGGCACTTGGCCTCGGCGTGGATTGATCACCCGGATTTCCCGACACCCTGTGTTGTGTTGATCGTCTCGGGAGGACATACCCACCTCTATCTGGTGAACCCCGCAGGCTCGTATGAGCTGATCGGCCATACACTGGACGACGCAGCCGGCGAGGCCTTTGATAAAGCGGCCAAGATGCTGTCACTGGGCTACCCAGGCGGCCCGGCGATCGATCGGATCGCCCGTACGGGTGACGCCAGCGCCATTCGATTCCCGCGACCTTATCTGAAACGAGGCAACCTCGATTTCAGCTTCAGCGGAATCAAAACCGCGTTGTTATACTATCTCCGCGACCTTGACCAAGCCGGACAGCCCTGGCGCGTCGCGGACATCGCCGCCAGCTTCCAGGAAGCCATCGTGGACGTGCTCGCGGAGAAAGCCTTTGAGGCCGTTCGACGATTCAAGGTTGAGGCCTTGGCCGTTGTGGGAGGGGTTTCTGCCAACTCAAGGCTCCGCACGGTGCTGACTTCACGTGCGGACTCAACCGGCATCCGGTTGAGCCTTCCCTCTCTGGCCTACTGCACCGACAACGCGGCGATGGTCGCGGCAGCGGGGCTCAAGGCATATGCTCAAGGCCGATTCACATCATGGCAATTGGAAGCAGTGGTGGAGTCGCCGCGTCATCGGTCGGCCATGCCACGCTTGTAAGGAGAGGGGCCATTCCAACTGTCCATGGAAATGTCAACGGCCTGAAGGCGAACCAACTGCTCCGGCTGGAGCATCTGTACCGCCGGCGAGTGCCCGTTGACAAAGTCATCACCCCGGAATTGGCCAGGGCCTGTACGGAATTATCGCGTGAAATCCGGTGCCAAATCGGATTGGTGATCACGAGGCGTGGAATGGTGGAGCAAGTGATCGTCGGGAACGGACGAGAACTGGTACTTTCCGACCTGGGTCGCCTCGGTCGCCGGTTGCTGCGCGGAGTGCGGCTGGTGCATACCCACCTGCACAATGAACCGCTCACCCAAGATGACCTGACCGATTTGGCCCTGCTCCGATTGGATCTCATTGCAGCGATCGGGGTCGGACCCGACGGATTGCCGGCCGACATGCACGTCGCCCATCTGCTTCCACAAAACCCCCAGGGTCGGGTCTATGAAGTGTGGGCCTCTCGCCCATTCCACTCGTTCCAGTTGGAATGCGACTCGTTCGTGGAGGCCCTCGACGCCGAGTTGGCACGCGTGACCTCCAGTCATGTGATACGGAACGGACAAGAAACCGCTATCCTGATCAGTGCTTCAAGACGAAGCCGAGTTGAACAGGAGGAACAACTGGAGGAACTGGCTGACCTGGTCCGATCCGATGGCATGACCGTGCTGGAGACGATGTTCCAACGGTTGCAGGACGTCCATCCTAAATACCTCCTGGGAAGGGGTAAACTCAAGGATGTCGTCATCAAAGCCCTCCATCGCGGCGCTGACCTGCTCATCTTCGACCAGGACCTGACTCCGGCTCAGGCACGGGCTATCGCCGAAATGACGGAGATGAAGGTGATCGATCGTACGCAACTGATTCTGGATATCTTCGCCAGTCGGGCCCACAGTCGGGAAGGGAAAATTCAGGTGGAGCTGGCCCAGCTCCGGTATCTGTTGCCGCGGTTGTCGGGGCGAGGCACGGCATTGTCGCGCCCGGGCGGCGGTATCGGAGGGCGGGGCCCTGGGGAGACCAAGCTGGAAACGGATCGACGCCGGGTCCGCGACCGGATTGCGCATCTCGAACGAGAGCTGGCCGGATTTGCCCGTCATCGCGACCAACGACGCGCTCGGCGTGTTCGGCACAGGATCCCCATCATCTCCATCGTCGGCTACACGAACGCCGGAAAATCCACTCTGCTGAACACGCTGACGGAGAGTCATGTGCCCGTTGAGGACCGTCCCTTCGAAACCCTCGACACATCCAGCCGCCGGCTGCGGTTTCCCCGTCAGAAGGAAGTCATCATCACGGATACCGTAGGTTTCCTTCGGGATCTGCCGAAGGCACTGGTTGGGGCGTTCCGGACCACGCTGGAGGAGCTCCGGGATGCCGATGTGTTGCTGCATCTCGTGGACGCAAGCGCGAGGGATATTGAAGGGCAGATCAAGGCGGTCGAAGTGATCCTGTCCGAGCTTGAGCTGGAACGGATCCCGCGGATTGTCGTCTTCAATAAATGCGACCGCCTACGAGCCGATGAAGCCGAGTCGTTGTGCCGTCGTTACGACGCGCTCGGGATCTCCGCGTTGCATCCCTCCACCCTGGTGCCCATGATCGCCATGCTTGAGCAGACCTTGGCAGAGAAGTGTTTTCGCCTCCCGACCACCTCTGTTGAATGCGGTGACGAAGCCCAGCGATCAGTCGAAAGTGAAATCGGCACATCCTGAGCTATGTGGAGACGATGCGATGCGGAGCCTGCGCAGCGGGCAGTCGAGGGGTACCTCGCCGAGCCAAGCAGCCAGACGACGCGCAGTGCGCATGCTCAGCGCGCTGACACGAACCATGCCTTCGGCCAAGGTAGAGTTGGTCCATGCCACCCCGTTGGAGCTGCTCATGGCCACTATCCTGTCCGCCCAATGCACGGATCAGCGAGTCAACCACGTGACGCCGGCGTTGTTCAAGAGATACCGCCGGGCAGTGGACTACGCCGATGCGGATCTCGGCGAGCTGGAAGCCATCATTCGGTCGACCGGGTTCTTCAAGAACAAGGCCCGGAACATCGTGGCCTGCGGCCGCATGTTGACTGAACGATTCAGCGGTGAGGTCCCCGACACGATGGAACGACTGGTCATGCTGCCTGGGGTCGGACGGAAAACCGCCAACGTGATCTTGGGAAGCTGTTTCGGCCGACCGGCTGTCGTCGTTGACACCCACGTCAAACGAGTCGCCAACCGGCTGGGTCTGGCGGCCAGCGAGAATCCTGAGCGCATTGAGCTGGCATTGCAGCGACTGATCCCGCTCGCTCAGTGGACATCAGGATCACAGCGACTCCTCCTGCACGGTCGCTACGTCTGTATGGCCAGGAAACCCGCGTGCGGGCACTGTGTGTTGTACTCGGAGTGTGCGTGGGAGGGCAAACGACCACGATGATGAGAAGCATGACCGGCTATGGCAGGCGCGAGGCGGCCTGGACCGGTGGGTCAGTGGCAGCGGAGCTGAGATCCGTCAACCACCGATTTTGCGAAGTGGTCCTGCGTCTGCCGAAATCTCTTTCTGCTTCGGAAGACGACCTCAAGCGGACTATCCAACGTCGCTGTGCGCGCGGACGGATCGAACTGACGGTCTCCCTGATCGGAAACAGGGAAGGGGAAAAATCACTGAGTCTTGACCGGGCACTCGCCAGGCAGTACCATCGGCTACTTCGCGGGCTACAGCGAGATCTGCGATTGGGTGGAACGATTGACGTCGCGCTGCTGGCTGGTCTGCGTGATCTTGTCGCGGTCGTCGAACGACCGCTTGAGGACCGGCAGTTGAAACGGATCGTCAGACGGCTTGTGGGCGGCGCCCTGTCCGATCTCGACGCCATGCGGCGGCGAGAAGGCGACGCGCTGGCGCGCGACGTGAGAGTACGCATGCGGATGATTCGTGACGAGACGAACAGTGTCAGCGCTCGTGCGCCGTTGGTCGTCCAGGATTACTTCGACCGCATGAAAGCCCGCGTTGAAAAACTGGTCGGGGCCGATGTACCGGTGGAACTTGGCCGCCTGAATCAAGAATTGGCTCAGTACGCGGACCGGTGCGACCTGACCGAAGAGCTGACCAGACTCAGCTCCCATCTGACACAATTTGAGGCGGCACTCAAGGGTCGAGGACCGGTGGGAAGGACGCTGGATTTTCTGCTTCAGGAAATGGGGCGGGAAGTCAACACGATCGGGTCGAAGGCCAACGACGCCGCGATCGCGGTCCACGTGGTGAAAATTAAAGGTGAACTGGAAAAGATCCGCGAACAGGTGCAGAATATCGAATAACGCGGGTGGCAGACCTCGCCTCCGACTGTCGCGAGGCCGAGCAGGACGCCGAAGGAATCTATGGAACGGAGAGGGTTGTTGTTCGTGGTATCCGCGCCATCCGGCGCCGGTAAGACAACGTTGTGCCAGGAAATCGTTTCACTGGTCCCTGGCCTCTGGCGGTCGGTGTCTTATACCACTCGGAAGCCTCGTCCTGGGGAGTTGCACGGTCGGGAGTATTTCTTCGTCGAGGAAAGCGTCTTCCAAGAGATGATACAACGACACGAGTTCGCCGAGTGGGCACCCGTGTATGGGCATTTGTACGGCACACCGAGAAGCGTGCTGGCCGAAAAGATGGAGAACGGCATCGACGTGCTGCTCGAAATCGATTCACAGGGGGCGATGCAGATCAAGAAAAAGTTTGCCGATGCCATTTACATCTATATCATGCCTCCCAGCATCGAAGCGCTGCGGACTCGATTGCTGCAGCGGGCTGGGGATTCACCTGAGGAAATCCAACGAAGGTTACAGAAAGCTCGCGAGGAAGTCTGGAGCTACCGAGAATACTACTATATCGTGAGAAACGACGACATCAAGCAGGCGCTCAAAGAACTGGAAGGCATTATCCTGGCGGAGCGAACAAAGACCAAACGCCTGGACATGGCCTGGCTGGAAGAGAATTTCATTCGAGAGAAGGACAACAAGCCAGCGGAGCGCGGAGGAATGAGCACAACAACAGGAGGGACGAAACATCATGATTGACATCCAATCCTTGCTGCCAGAATACAGCCAGGAACAGTTTGATTCTCGTCATCGGTTGGTCATCGTCGCCGCAGAACGCGCCAAGCATCTGATTCAAGGCGCCAGGCCAACCGGCGCGTCGAAGTTCACGAAAGAGACCGCGATCGCGCTCGATGAGGTCCTCCAGGGCCTGATCAAGTATCTCAAAGGCAAGGACGCCAGACAAGCGATGAAGGACGCCAAACGAGGCAAGGAAAGCGAGACAGAACGAATGGCGATGATGACGGGAGAGGACGCTCGAGAGATCAAGAAAGAGCTGGGCGTCTATGTGGACGACTCGACGAAACCGGTGGAATCGGACCGCGAAGAATAGGACGATCTCATGCCGCCTGTACCGGACGCCAGATTCCTGGGCAAGCACATCGTGCTCGGCGTCAGCGGGAGCATTGCCGCCTACAAAGCCGTTGAGCTGTTGCGCGCGTTGGTCAGAGGCGGGGCTGATGTATCCGTGGTCATGACCAAATCGGCCACCCGCTTCGTGAGCCCGCTCACCTTCGAAGTGCTCTCTGGACACCCCGTGGCCACGGATCTGTTTGCGGCCCATCAAGACATGCTCCACCTAACCCTCCCGGAGCGTGCCGATCTCATCGTGATTGCGCCCGCGACCGCCAACGTGCTGGCGAAATGCGCCCTCGGTCTGGCCGACGATCTGCTGAGTACCATGGTGCTGACCTCGACCTGCCCGCTCATCCTGGCCCCCGCCATGGACGGCGGGATGTGGGACCACCCGGCCGTCAAAGCCCATACGGCGGCGTTGCGGGAACGAGGCACGCTCGTGCTCGATCCGGAAGACGGCCCACTCGCCTCAGGGCGAACGGGACGAGGCCGTTTGCCCGACGAGAACGTCATCCTCTCAACGATTGAAGCGCACTTGAGCCCCTGCAGGGATTGGGTCGGCCAGCGGGTGCTGGTATCGGCCGGTCCGACGCACGAAGCCATTGACCCCGTACGATTCATCTCGAATCGGTCATCCGGCAAAATGGGCTACGCGATGGCACAGGCCGCACGCGAGCGAGGAGCGGAGGTTATGCTGGTGAGCGGGCCGACCGCGCTGCCGACTCCTGTGGGGGTCGAGTTCATCCAGGTTCTGACCGCAGAGGACATGGGCAAGGCGCTGACCTCCCGGTTGTCCTGGGCGACCGTCGTGATCATGGCGGCCGCAGTCGCTGACTTTCGCCCAACGCGACAGTCGCCAGAAAAACTCAAGAAGACGGGCACAGCCTGGAAGAGACTGGAGTTGGAACAGACCGACGATATCCTCGAGCTGCTATCACGACGGCGCACGTCGCAGATCTTGGTGGGATTCGCAGCCGAAACCCAGGCCGTTGAGTCGCACGCCAAGGAGAAGCTCCGACGGAAAGGGCTCGACTTGGTCGTCGGCAACAACGTCGCCGCTGAGGGATCCGGGTTCGGGTCCGATACGAATGCGGCGGTCCTTGTTGACCGCGAAGGCCGAGTCACACGATTAGACCTGATGCCGAAACGCGCGCTTGCCGATCGCATTTTGGATGCGGTGCAGGCTTTGGGTACGCCAGCGAAGCGAGCCGCGCCTCCTTACCCGTTCGGAAAGATGTAGGCACGCCGTGTCCGATGAGATAGACAAGCTGGCGAAGAAGCTGGCCAAAGACCCTCAATCGAAAGTGTTTATTCAGCTCGCCGAGGAATACGGGAAGGCGGGCCTGTTTCAGGACGCCGCTGCCGTTCTGGAGGAAGGACTCAAGACCTATCCGACATTTCTCACCGCCCGCGTCGCGCTGGGACGCGTCTATTATCAGCTTGGACTCGTTCCGAAAGCGAAAGCCATGTTGGAAGAGGCCGTGAAGATGAGCCCGGAAAATCTCCTGGCTCACCGCACTCTCGCCCAACTGTATGTCCGGGAAGGTGCGTCGGAATCGGCGCTGCGTTCCTGTTCTGTCGTGCTGTCGGCGAACCCCCAGGATGAAGAGATCCTGGCTCTCAAGGCAGCCATTGCCCAACGGCCAGAACAGACCCTTCCCTCCCAAGGAGTGCAAGAGACGACAACGAGCACAAGCCAACGAGCCCACCCTCAACCGGAAACCCCCAGCGGGCAGGATGGTGAGGCTTCGTCGTCGGTCACAGTGGAGCGCCTGACGGCGATGCTGGAGAAGATACGGCATCGACGGATCTCATAGGCTTGGACTGCTTGTGCAATTTCCCTAGGGTGCTCTGGCGTGTATGTTTGACCCCCCCGTCTGAGCCTGTTAGAATGGGCGCCACTTCGACACACCTCAGACGAGAAGACTGCCGGTCTTCTCGTCACCCGGAGGCCTGCAGGGACATCGATGTTCCATATCCTCGTTCTGCATGGCCCCAACCTCAATCTGTTAGGGGTACGCGAGCGGTCCGTCTATGGCGATGCGTCGCTCAAAACGATCAATGCAGCGATCACCAAGCTGGCCAAACAGGAAGGCATCCGGGTCCAGATGAAGCAGTCGAATCTGGAAGGCGAATTGGTGACGTGGATTCAAGAAGCGAGGCATCGCTTCGACGCCATCGTGATCAATCCTGCTGGCTACACACACACCAGTGTCGCCATCCGCGATGCGATCGCGGCGGCGGCGATTCCCACCGTCGAGGTGCATCTGACCAATATTTACAAGCGGGAAGAGTTCAGACAGCGTTCATACATCGCAGGGGTCGCGCTGGGCCAGATCTCGGGATTTGGCCCGACAGGCTACCTCCTCGGGATTCAAGCCGTCCTCCAACATCTGAAGGCGAGACGATCGTCCTCCGTTCGGTTGAGGACTGTGATGCGGCCCACGTCGAACGCGGAAAGCAGGGGAAGAAGGAAGAGGGGAGCAACGTCGTGATCTCGACGGCAGAGTTTCGCAACGGGGCTCGCCTCGAGCTCGAAGGAGAGCCGTACTACATCGTCGAGTTCCAGCACGTGAAGCCCGGCAAGGGCGGGGCGTTCGTCCGGACCAAGTTAAAGAGCTACAAGACCGGTAACATCCTCGACCGCACCTTTCGCTCCGGCGAGCGGTTTCAGGAGCCGAACCTGGAAGAGCGCGAGATGCAATTCCTCTATGCAGCCGGGAGTTCTTACACCTTCATGGATACGGAGAGCTTTGAACAGTTCACGTATGACAAGAAGGAGTTGGGAGACAACGCCGATCTGCTCAAGGAAAACATGATTGCAAAGATCCTGGTCTACGAACACCAACCAATCGCGGTCGAGCTGCCGATTTTTATTGAGCTGAAAGTGGTTGACGCAGAGCCAGGCGTCCGCGGCGACACCGCCTCTGGGGGGAGCAAGCCAGCCGTGGTCGAGACCGGCGCGACGATCAAAGTGCCGCTGTACCTGGAGGTCGGAGAGGTCATCAAGATCGACACCAGGACGCGCGAATACGTGGAGCGCGTGAGGTGAGCAAGCCGAGGGTCCGACAACGCCCACGGAAGGACGGCGGTCGCCTGACCGCCTTGCCTTCGACCTTGCCCAGGCGTTCCGCGGAGCACCTCATGCTCAATGATGCGTCCGGTGACCAGCTGGCGCAGATCCAAGAGCTGGTCGACTTTCTGAAACGGAACAATCTGACGGAACTGGAAGTGGAGCGTGAAGGATTCCGGGTCCGTCTCCGGCACGAAACTGGTGCCAGACCGGCCGTTGCTGCTGCAGGCGCCGCAGATTTCGTTTCTGCCGGTCCCCACGCGCTTGCTGAGAGCGCGACTATCCCGCTCCCGGCTGAGACAGCCGGGAAAGTGACCATCACGTCGCCGATCGTTGGGACCTTCTACCGATCGGCATCGCCGGACGCGGATCCCTATGTCGAAGAAGGCGATCTCGTGAAAAAGGGACAGGTGTTATGTATTGTAGAAGCCATGAAACTGATGAACGAGATCGAATCGGAGGTTGACGGACGAATCGTCAAGATCCTCGCTGAAAGCACCAAACCCGTGGAATACGGGCAGCCGTTATTTCTCATTGATCCCACGCCCACGTCCTGATCGTCCCACCTTTACACCGGAGTCGTCGAGTGTTTAAGAAGATTCTGGTCGCAAATCGAGGGGAAATCGCTCTTCGGGTCATCCGAGCTTGCCAGGAGCTCGGGATCAAAACGGTCGCCATCCATTCCGAAGCAGATACCAACTCATGGCATGTGCGCGCAGCGGATGAGGCCGTCTGCGTGGGTCCCGCCGAAGACGCTCTGAGCTACCGCAATATCCCCAACGTGCTCAGCGCCGCCGAAATCACCGGTGCCGAAGCCATTCACCCTGGCTACGGTTTCCTCTCCGAAAACGCCCATTTCGCCGAGGTCTGCGAGTCAGTCGGGGTGAAATTCATCGGTCCAACTTCTGAGAACATCGCGCTGATGGGTGACAAAGCCAAGGCGCGCGAGGTCGTGGCGCGTCGAGGGCTCCCGGTCCTCCCCGGCAGTCCCGGCGAGCTCAGAAACGAGAGTGAGGCGCTGGAAGCGGCCAGGAAAATAGGGTTTCCGGTCATCCTGAAGGCCTCCGCGGGCGGCGGCGGACGCGGGATGCGGGTGGTGAATAAAGAAGACGAGTTGGCCAGAGCGTTTCAGGCCGCTCAGGCCGAGGCCAAGTCCACCTTCGGACACGAGGGGGTCTATCTGGAGCGCTATTTCCTGGAACCCCGTCATATCGAGGTGCAAGTGCTGGCCGACGACCGGGGACGAGTCGTGTTTCTGGGAGAGCGAGATTGCTCGATTCAGCGCCGCTATCAGAAACTCGTCGAAGAAACGCCGTCGCCAGCCGTGAGTGAAGGACTGCGGCGCGAGATGGGACGCGTGGCTGTGGAGGCGATCAAAGCAGTCCATTATCGAAACGCTGGGACCGTGGAATTCTTGCTGGACAAGGATCAGAACTTTTACTTTATGGAAGTGAACGCTCGCATACAGGTCGAGCATCCCATCACCGAAATGGTTACCGGGATTGACCTGATCAAAGAGCAGATTCGCATTGCGGCCGGGTTGCCGCTGGGGTTCAGACAACAAGACATCCGCATCACGGGGCACAGTTTCGAATGCCGGATCAACGCCGAATGTCCTGAGAAGTTCACTCCCTGTCCGGGCCTTGTGACGCAATACCGTCCCCCTGGCGGCTTTGGCGTCCGCGTGGATTCAGCGATGGAACCGCACAGTCATGTGGTGCCGCACTACGATTCGCTGATCGCGAAACTGATCACTCACGGTCAGAATCGTGAGGAGGCGATGGCCAGGATGCGACGCGCCCTCGATGAGTTCGTGATCGAAGGCATTAAAACGACTCTCCCCCTGCACAGGCGAATTTTCAGCGATGCGGAGTTTCAGAAAGGCCGCGTCTCGACTAGTTTTCTGGAGCGGCTGCTCACCAACCAGTCCAACTGAACGGCGCGCATGCTCAGCCCTGCCACCACGCCTGTGCTCACCCTGTAGCAACGGTGTCGTTCCCCTCCAGCTCATCGTGGTCTCTCAAGGGTCTCTACGTGATCCTGGACCCGGCAGCCTCTTCCGAGCGTGCCCTCGTGGACGTGCTGACGCAGGCAGCAGAGCACGGGGTCAGGTTGTTTCAGTATCGTGATAAGACCTCGCCGATGAGAGAGGCCTATCGCCAAGCGGCCAAGCTCCGACGGGCAGCCGCGGATGCTGGTGCGCTGTTCTTCGTGAATGATCGGTGCGATCTCGCCCTGGCGGTGGATGCGGATGGGGTCCACCTGGGGCAGGATGATTTGCCTCTCTCGCATGCTCGGTCCCTCTTGGGCCCGGCAAAGATCATCGGGGTCTCAACCCATCGAGCGTCGCAGGTTCAAGAGGCAACGAGCGGAAGAGCCGATTACCTGGGATTCGGGCCGATCTTCCCGACCCGCACGAAACCACATCACGAACCAGCAGTTGGCATTGAGGGGCTCCGCCACATTCGACCGCTGACTCAGTTGCCGGTCTTTGCCATCGGCGGCATCACGATCGACTCCCTGGATGCCCTAATCGAAGCGGGAGCTGATGGAGCCGCGGTTATCTCCGCCATTTTGAACGCGCCAAACGTCCCGGACGCAGTGCGAGCGTTCATGGCGCGCTTCCCATGACCAGACGGGCGAGCTCGCAAATCCCGGGATGCTGGGCCATTCTCGCCAGTCCGACCGCCCAGGCATGATCAAGCACGGCCTCGTGGGGAAGTGGTCCGATCACGGGTACTCCGCTGAGCTCCTTCACCAACCCGATAGTGGAATCCTCCTGCATCGCGTCCGTTGACGACAGAGGAGGTGCGACAGGGTGATTCAGCACGATCCCCAACGTGACGACCCCTCGCTCTCTCAGCGCCTCCACTGCGAGCAGGGCGTGGTTGACGCCGCCGAGGGTCGCGCGACCGACCACCACCGCGGGCAGCCCAAGTCGCACGATGAGATCCCGAACCGCGGCCTGTGGGCTGATCGGCACCATGACGCCTCCTACGCCTTCCACCACAACCACCGGATGACCAGCCGCAAGGGTCTCGTACGCAGCGACAATCCGATCGATCTCGATGACGGAGCCGGCGAGGCGAGCAGCCGCCAGCGGGGCCAGAGGAGCCGAGAAGCGATAGGGAGTGATGACTTCGGCAGGATCTGAAGCTTCAACGGCTGCCCGTAAGCGTTCGGCATCAGAGACACCTGAGCCGTTCGCCTGGCCCGTCTCGATCGGTTTCATGACTCCGACACGGAGACCTCGTTGCTTCAGGCAAAGCGCGAGCGCAGCCGTGACGAGGGTCTTTCCCACACCCGTATCGGTGCCGGTGACGAAGCAACCGATACGTGGAAGCGGCTGTGATGGACGGCTGAGTTGTGGAGAGAGCATCCAGACTGTCTGATGGCCCGGAGCCATGAACGGTGGCTCAGAGCCGCGGACTACACCGAGGCGATCAGTCGGCTGTCGAGATTCCAGACTTGGCCTGAGACATCCTTCAGGAGAGCCAAGTGATAGACGGAGCGGGCAACCGCGTGGAGATCAGGCGAGCGCCCGAGGACATGGTCCTCCATACCGGCCAGGCCAGGCAATGCCGGTGCTGACAGCTCGGTCCGGTGCCAGCCCGGTAAGACCGCGTTAACCCTCACATTGCGGCATCCCCACTCACGAGCGGCCGTTTTCACCAGGCCCAGCAGACCGGCTTTCGAGGCCGCATACGCAGACTGGCCGACCCGGCCCTGCAGGCCGGCGAAGGAGCTCACGACGATGACGGACCCGTCCCCTTGAGCCAGCATGTGACTCGCCGCTGCCTTGAGGCAGTGGAATGTGCCGGTCAGGTTCGTCTCGATCACAGCCCTCCACTCATCAGGGCGGAGACGGAGCACGAGACCGTTGGTAGCCTGTCCCGCATTGCACACCAAGACATCGAATCGTCCCCAGCGGGAGACAAACTCCTGAACCATCGCTTCCACTTGCCGTGCATTTCCAATATCAGCCTGGTACGAAATGCCCTCTCCTCCATCGGCGGTGACCGTCGCCGCTGTTCGAGCCGCGTCGTCCTTTCGTTCTCGATAATGGACGCCCACCCGCCAGCCGGCTCGACCGAATTCCAAACAGATGGCCCGGCCGATGCCGCGCGACCCACCTGTGACCAGCACCGTGGGACGGGTAGCCGAAGAGGGAGAGACTCGGGAGTCCGTCCGTGACACGGACAATTTCGACATGGCCGCCTCGCGGGCGGTATTATCATGGAACGGGGTACGGGAAGGCAAGCACGCGAGGCGCAGAGGCCTCGGAGCTGCATTGGACCTTGCCGGTGTTCAGGTAAGTATGGTAGCGTGACGCGCGGAAACATACACAGAGGGCACACAATGCAGCGTGGTCACGTCAAGCGGACTGTGTGGTTAGTGGTCTTCGGGTCCATTGCCATGGCGACAGGCGCAGGGTTCACAGCCTCTGGTGCCATGGGAGCTGAAGTCATCGCCAATGCAGACGATTACTTTCCGGACACCGTGGGAAGCCGGTGGCGCTACCGAGGCGAGGTGGCTGAGGGACCGCTCCAGAAGATCACCACGAAACAGTTCGTGAATGTCTCGACGGTGAAGGGAACCGAGACGATTAAGGGCGTCACGGTCAAGGTCTTTCACGACACGAACCCCGGCAACCACGGCCCCTCCGACAGCTACTATCGCCGGGACGCCGCAGGCATCGTCTATTACGGGTCTGATCCTGGGACTCCTCTCGAGAAACAACTCATCCCTTACCAGATTGTTCAGTTCCCGCTCGAGTTCCCGTCGTCGTTTCAGCAATTCGACCGCAAAGGGTTGGACTTCGACGCGGATGTGGACGGGGACGATGTAGTTGAGCGAACCGACGTGTTCGCGTCCGTCACCATGGTCGCGAAGGAGGCCGTGTCGGTGCCGGCAGGCACGTATCAGGATGCCGTGCGCATCGAAGCCCGCATGACCTTGAAGATCCATCTCACCGGTGCCAAACAAACTGCGGTCGGAACGGATACGATGACGGCGTGGTTCGCCAGGGGTGTCGGGCTCGTGAAGTACGTCGAACGGCAGGAGCTTCCGCCGTTCAAGACGGATCGGGGCTGGATCACGGAGATCACCGAGGAATTGGAAGAAGTGGAGATTAAAGCCAAGCCGGCCTCATTGAGCCGGAGCGAACCCGCGACGGAGGGTGTTCTCGCTGACCACGCGCGCGACCATGAATTGCCTCAGATAGTCCTCGCCTCCGGCCTTGGCGCCGACCCCGGACAACCGATGACCCCCGAAGGGCTGCCGACCGACTAAGGCGCCGGTGATGGGACGGTTGATGTAGAGGTTCCCCACGTCGAACGCGTCGCGCGCCTTCATGAGATGGGCGGGGCTCCGCGAATAGACCCCGCCTGTCAGCGCATAGGATGAGGCGTTTGCGAGCTGAATAGCCTCGTCGAAACTTCGGGCGCGCATCACGGCAAGCACCGGCCCGAAGATCTCCTCTTGGGCCAGCCGGTGAGTAGGTTGGATGTCGGCGAAGACGACGGGCCCGACAAAATAACCTGCTCCTGTGACCTGCTGCTCCACCACCAGGCGTCCTTCGCGTTTTCCGATCTCGACGTACTCGCGGATCTTGCTCCGGGCGCGTTCGTCGATCACCGGGCCCATGCGAGTGCCCGGATCTTCGGGAGGGCCGATTCGCACGCTCATGACGGCGTCGGCGAGTCGTTGGAGGAACAGGTCATAGACCGAATCGTGGACAATCGCTCGAGAACAGGCGGAGCACTTTTGTCCCTGGAAGCCTGTGAATGACGCGACGACGCCCGCGACCGCTTCATCGAGATCAGCAGTCTCATCGACGATGATGGCGTTTTT
>JAHWYE010000210.1 GCA_020028195.1 Nitrospirota bacterium | reverse complement strand
GCGACAAGCGTACGCGGCGCGACCTGATCGACAAGCTGCAGAAGAAGGAGTAGCGCCGCTCACAGGAGAAACAGGAGAAGGAGCAGCGCGCCGCTCGACCGTCATGCGCCCGTGTTGGGCGGCTGCGGCACGGTTAAGAAAAATTCGTTGCAGAGCCCCGATATCCCTTGCACCGCGGGAGGTTTGGCCTCATATGAACGCGTCTCCGTTTGCCCTGCGCGTCACACCGACTCGGGGGGCAGCGGGTTGGCTATCTGCTGGTTGGGGAGGCACCGGGTTATGCCGGTTGGCGAAAGCGGCGGCGCTTCACCGGCCAGGCCGGAATGTTGATCCGGCGTGCACTGTGGAGTGTCGGGCATCCTCGGTACCGGGATCTGGAAGATCTCTTCTACATGACCGATGTCGTCAAGTGCCATCCGGCGGCACCGGCCAACCCGTCGTCGAACCGCTCGCCGCGACGGGTCGAAGTAGAAGCTTGTGCGGATTTCTTGGTGCGGGAAATCAGAGTATTGCAGCCGTCCGTGATTGTCGCGCTCGGCAAGGCTGCCGCTGAAAACGTTAGACGGGCAGTGTCGCGCGCGATGGAAGGATCGGGTGCCTCTCGCCACCCAAAGGGGCTGTGTCAGCCGAAGGTCATCACGTTCCCACACCCTTCACCGCGCAATCAGGCGACCATTCTCAATCGTTATCGTTCGATGCGGACTTTCGAAGATGCCGTAGCCCGGACGTTTCGGCGATTGATCGCAGGACTGGAGACCCCCAAGGGTCGTGAAGCGTGAGACGTCTGTGAAGGTGCAAGGTAAAAAGTAAAAGGTAAAAAGTGCTGGAGACCCTTTTCACTTTGCCCATTGTCCTGAGCGACGAGATACGCTTCACGAGATGCGAACAACGAAGGAAAATCCATGCCGGAACTGCCTGAGGCGGAAGTCGTCGTGAACCAGCTTCGAGACCGCGTGCTCGGCGCGGTCCTGAAGGGTTGCTGGGTCGGCCGTCCCGATATTGTCCGGCAGGGCCTTGCGACGCTCGATTGGTATCGAGGAGCGAGCATCACCACGGTCCAGCGGCGTGGCAAGAGTGTGGTGTTAGGGTGCATGCGAGAGCATGAGACCCGGTACCTCCTCGCCGAGCTTGGCATGACGGGGCTGCTGCTGTTTCGTCTGCCGGACGCAAGCTACCAGAAACATACTCATCTCGTCCTGTCCCTCGACGGCGGCTTGGAGCCAGAGCTGCGATACTGGAACCCTCGGCGATTCGGGCGGCTCTATCTGTTCGACCGCACCGGCTTGGAACGCTTTCTCGCCAAACGCTTCGGCTGTGATCCTCTGTCCGTCTCTTGGGAGCAGTTTCAGCAGTTGGTCAAGGGGCGCCGCGGCCGTCTCAAAGCGTTGCTCATGCAGCAGCAGAAGATCGCCGGGATCGGCAACATTTATGCGAATGAGATCTTGTATCGCGCCCGACTTCATCCCTATCGGACGGCCAGCCGGTTGAAGACCCAGACAATCAGGCGGCTCTATGACGTGATGCGGGAGGTCCTGCTGGACGCCATTCGTGATGGCGGCTCGAGCGTCCGGGATTTTCTCGCGCCGGATGGCACTGAAGGCCAGTATCAAGAGCGACATCTGGTCTATGACAAGGCCGGAGATCCGTGCCCGGCCAAGTGCGGCAAGACGATTCGCCGCCTCGTCGGAGAGCGCAGTTCCTTCTATTGCCCGACCTGCCAGCGGCGGAAATAACCTGCCATTTCAGTCTCTTGACACTAGAGGTCATGCTTCCTTATAGTTAACCCCCCTCCAGCGACAGAGCAGGGCTAGTTCCTATCGAGACCAGTCGCGGGTGGGGCCTTTGTCCCGAAAAAATGAGCCTTTTGGTTGATTGCCATGGGGACGATATTCTCTCTAAAATCCAGCGCTTCCAGCTTACGCAACGAACCGCAATCTAAGGACCTGTAGAAGGAGAAGAAACTCCATGGCGAAAGTTCTTGAAGGGCCCGGGATGGGTCTGATGAAGAAGTGGGGCATCTCGGTCCCGAACTATGTGGTCGTGTCGTCGGCTGAGCAGTTTGATCAGCTCGCGCAGGCCAATGACTGGATTCAAAAAGGGAAGCTGGTTGCCAAGGCACACGAAGCTCTAGGCTCTCGCTTCAAGCTTGGGCTCGTGAAAGTGGGGTTGGATCTGGCCGGGGCGAAAGCCGCGGTCCGTGAAATGCTGGGCCGTCAAGTCGGCAGCATCACGGTCTCTCAGGTGATCGTGTCGGAGATGGTTCCGCACAAGAATGAGTATTATGCAGCCGTGAAGTCCACTCGCGAGGGGGCCGATGTCCTGGTCGCGAACTGCGGCGGCATCGAGGTGGAATCAAACTGGGACCGGGTGAAACGGTTGAGCCTCGAGGTCGGGACGACTCCTTCCCCAGACGCGCTGGAGAAGCTGGCGAAAGAGGCGGGATTCTCAGGGACACTGGCGAAGCAGGTTGCCGACTTTGCCGAAAAGCTCTTCGCCTGCTTCGAAGGCGAAGATGCGCAGTATTTGGAAGTCAACCCGGTCGTGGCGCGTGAAGGCGACGGCGGGCTCGTCGCCCTGGACGCGGTCACGCTCTTGGATGCCGATGCCAAGTTCCGGCATCCCGATTGGAATTTCCAGTATGCGGCCGAGTTCGGCCGGGCCTACACGCAGCATGAACTGGACGTGATGGCGGTAGATTCGAAGATCAAGGGGTCGGTCAAGTTTATCGAGATCCCAGGCGGAGATACGGCAATGCTCCCAGCCGGCGGCGGGGCGAGCGTCTATTATTCAGACGCGGTGGTGGCCCGAGGCGGTAAGTTGGCGAATTATGCCGAGTACTCAGGTGACCCTGCCGATTGGGCTGTGGAAGTGCTCACCGACAAGGTCTGCTCGCTGCCTGGTATCAAGAACATCATCGTGGGTGGTGCGATCGCCAACTTCACGGATGTGAAGAAAACGTTCGGCGGAATCATTGCCGGCTTTCGCAAAGCCAAGGCGGAGGGCAAGCTGAACAGCGTGAAGATTTGGGTCCGTCGCGGGGGGCCACGGGAAAAAGAGGGGCTCGATGCGATGAGGGCCCTCCGTGAGGAGGGTTTTGATATCCACGTGTACGACCGCCACACCCCACTCACCGACATCGTAGACATGGCGCTCCAAAAGAGGTAACGAGGACTGAGTAACGAGCCGCGAGAGACAGTCTTCTCTACTCAGCACTCAGTCCTCAGCACTGAGTGAATGGGAGATCCCGATGAGTATCCTCGCCAACAAAGATACCCACGTCGTCATTCAGGGTGGTGCGGCCGGCTTGAACGCTGCGCGTCGCATGGCTGAGTTCCGGTACATGATCAAGCAGCCCCTGAATGTGAAAGCCTTTGTCTACCCGCCTGACACCGGAAAGATGAACGAGGTCACCTATGGGAGCGGCCTACTGACAATCCCGGTGTATAAGAGTGTGGCTGAGGCGACGGCCAACCATCCGCAGATCAATACCAGCTTGGTTTACATCGGCGCCGACCGGGCCTGTGCTGGAGGAATGGAAGCGCTCAATGATCCTAAGATTCAGCTCGTCTCCATGATCACCGAAGGTGTGCCGGAGAAGGACGCCAAGCTGTTGGCTCGACACGCCATCAAGCTCGGGAAAACTTTCAACGGACCCTCGTCCATCGGGATCATTTCGGCCGGTGCCTGCAGACTGGGCGTGATCGGTGGCGCGTTCGACAATCTTGTCGCCTGCAAGCTCTACCGGGAAGGCTCCTTCGGGGTCATTACGAAGTCGGGTGGCTTGTCCAACGAGATCATCTGGATCTGCTCACAGTTTGCCGACGGGATCACCACGGCGATCGGGATCGGCGGCGATGCCTACCCCGGCACCGACTATGTCTCCTATCTTGAGAAGTTCGAGCAGGACCCGCAAACCAAGGCCGTCGTGATCGTTGGCGAGATGGGCGGCGATTTGGAAGAGCGTGCAGCCGAATGGTACGGGGCCAAGAAGCGCCGGGTAAAGCTGCTCGCCGTCGTATCCGGATTCTGCCAGGAGAGCTTACCCAAGGGGATGAAGTTCGG
>JAHWYE010000209.1 GCA_020028195.1 Nitrospirota bacterium | reverse complement strand
GCTCTTTCCCACGATCCGCGAATACTCGCGTCTCTACGGGCTCACCCCGGAACGGGTCAAGCTGGCGGAGCCGGGCGCCCTGATCATGCATCCTGGCCCTATCAATCGCGGAGTGGAGATTGCGCCGGAGGTGGCCGACAGCCTCTCCTCGGTCATCCTGGACCAGGTCGCGAACGGAGTCGCGGTGCGGATGGGAATCCTCTACCTGCTCTCAGGAGCAGGTAATTGAATCATTTGCTGATTTGTTAATTGAGGGATTTGAAGCAAGCCATCACAAAATGAATCAATCGCCAAATCAACAGATTCTTATCAAGGGCGGACACGTGATTGATCCGGGGCGGGTAAACGGTCTCGCCGATGTACTCATCGAAAAGGGAAAGATTGTCGCAACGGGACAGAACCTCAGCGCCGCTCCCAAGACGACGGTGATCGATGCGACAGGGAAGCTCGTGCTCCCGGGCTTTGTGGATCTGCACGTGCATCTGCGCGAACCGGGGTTCGAGTACAAGGAAACGATTGCCACCGGGACCGCAGCGGCCGTGGCCGGAGGGTTCACATCCGTGTGCTGCATGCCGAACACGACCCCGGTCAATGATAACCAGTCCATCACCGAGTTCATTCTGGACCAGGCCCGTGCGGCCGGGAACGCCCACGTGTTTCCGGTGGGCGCGATCACCAAGGGCTCCGAAGGCAAGGAGTTGGCGGAGATCGGCGATCTACATCAGGCGGGCTGCGTAGCCATCTCGGATGACGGGCAGCCGGTGATGAGTAGCCAGGTGATGCGGCGGGCCATGGAGTACGCGCTCGCGTTCGATCTTCCGGTGATTGATCACTGCGAGGATCTGCAACTCTCTGAAGACGGCTGCATGAACGAGGGGATCGTGTCCACGGAACTCGGGCTTCCGGGGATTCCGGCCGCGGCGGAGGAAATCATGGTGGCTCGCAATCTTGCGCTGGCCGAACTGACGGGGGCCCATCTGCATCTTGCGCATCTCAGCACGGCCGGATCGGTGCGGATGGTTCGGGAGGCGAAGGCACGTGGGATTCGGGTCACGGCTGAGGCCTGTCCGCATCATTTTTCGCTGACGGAGGAGGCAGTTCGTGGGTATGACACGCACGCCAAGATGAACCCGCCGCTCCGTACCTGGCAGGACGTGCAGGCGATCAAGGAGGGTTTGCGAGACGGAACGATTGACGTGATCGCGACGGACCATGCTCCACATGCGACTCAGGAAAAGCAGCAAGAATTCGCCGCAGCCCCGAACGGGGTCGTCGGGCTTGAAACGGCCTTGCCCCTTACGCTGGCGCTGGTCGAGGAGGGGATTCTTTCCCTCGAGGCAGCGGTGGCCAAGCTCACGACCGAACCAGCCCGAGCCTTCGGGTTGCACAAGGGCACCCTCGCCCCAGGCTCTGACGCCGATGTGGTGGTGGTGGACCAGCAGGAAAGTTGGGGAGTGGACCCGACGAAGTTCCGATCCAGGAGCCGGAACACCCCCTTTGCCGGGTGGAAGGTGAAGGGGCGTGTTATCCTGACGCTGGTGGATGGCCGCGTCGTCTACGAGGCTGTCTCTGCGTGAGAGATGGGATCGCCGCGCCCCACACGGCTGCTGGTCTGCTACACGGTTGAATTGTTGGCCTTGTCAATCTGGATCGGCGGGCTGGTGGTGATAATCGGATCGGTGATTCCGGCTGTGTTCAATTCATTCGGGATGGAGCAGGGGGGCCGGTTTCTGACCAAAGTTTTCGAGGGATACAATCAGCTGGTCGCGCTGGCCATCCTGCTCCTGGTTAGTGCCGCGGCGTGGCGGTTCTGGGTCAGCTCGCGCGGCGACCGCCTGGACGTGGCGGTCACCCGATCCGAGTGCGCGCTGCTCTTTGTCATGATCGGGGTAGCAGCGCTCATTGCGCTTGTGATGTGGCCTGAGTCAGTGACGCGGCAAGAGCAAGCGTTTGCCACGCAGGGCGAGGTTGCCAGAAAAGCCGCCTACGAAGCCTTCTTTCGAACCCATACTGTGGTCCGTGGGCTGTATTTTTTGAATCTGGGCTTGGGGATCGCGCTGCTGGTCGGGAAGGTCAGGGCGTGGACGCACCGCAATGACGCGATGAGACTTTCGTAAGTGAATAGGAAGAATCGATGAAGAAAGCCATCCTTGCGCTCGCGGACGGGACGGTGTTTGAAGGTTGTGCCTTAGGCTTCGAAGGCGAGACCGTCGGCGAGGTCGTGTTCAATACGGCGATGAGCGGCTATCAGGAGATCCTAACCGATCCGTCCTATAAGGGCCAGATCGTCACGATGACTTGTCCGCACATTGGGAACTATGGGGTGACCCGTGAAGACACCGAGTCCAGGCGGGTCTGGGCCGAAGGCTTCGTGGTGAAGGAATCCAGCCGCAAGCCCAGCAATTGGCGCGGCGAGCAAGCCTTGGATGAGTACCTGAAGCAGGCCCGGGTCGTCGGCATCGAAGGGCTGGATACCCGCGCGCTGACGAGACATCTTCGGGATGTGGGTTCTCAGCAAGGGGTCATCTCGCATGTGGACCTGGATCCACGTCGTGTCGTGGAGAAGGCGAGGACGGCTCCCAGCATCCTGGGGCGTGACCTCGTTGCGGAGGTCACCTGCCGTCAGCCCTATGAATGGACAGATGGGTCTGGGGTCTGGGCGCCGGATGTCGACGGCGAAGCCAGCCGGGATCGGCGATCCCACCTAGACGGTGGCAATAAATTCCGGGTGGTCGCTTATGACTTCGGCATCAAGCGAAACATTCTGCGTCGGCTGGTGGATGTGGGCTGCGCTGTCACGGTGGTGCCCGCCTCTACAGCAGTCGAGGCGGTGGAAGCGATGAAGCCGGACGGTCTCGTGCTCTCCAACGGCCCAGGGGATCCGGAAGGGGTCCCCTACGGGATCGAAGCGGTTCGGCAGTTGATTGGGCGACGCCCCATCCTCGGCATTTGCCTGGGGCATCAGATTCTTGGGCTGGCGATGGGGCTCAGCACCTACAAATTGAAGTTCGGTCATCATGGAGCCAATCATCCGGTGCTGGACTTGCGGACGAGGAAAGTGGAGATCACCTCGCAGAATCATAATTTCGCGGTGCGGGTGCCAGGGGTGAGCCATACAACCGCGGGGCAGCGGCCTGTCGTTGAGACCAAGTACGGGCCGGTGGCGATCAGCCACCTCAGCCTGAACGACGATGCGGTTGAAGGGATGGCCTGCCTGGACCATCCGGTGTTCTCGATCCAGTACCATCCCGAAGCCTCTCCCGGTCCACACGATTCAGCCTATCTGTTCGAGCAGTTTGTCAAGACAATGGAGAAGGGACATGCGTAACGATCATGCCATTCGGATGAGTGTTGCTGCGGTCGGTCTGATGCTGTTGTCAGGCTGCATCACCATCAATCTCTTGCCGGCACCTGGGCCTCTCAAGGAAGAGCATTTGAGCGGGTCCGGCGCTTCAAAGGTCTTGCTGGTCGAGCTGTCCGGTTTGATCAGCTCCCAGGACAGCGGGGGCTTCCTGGAACATCCCAACATGGTGGCTCACCTGAAAGAGGAATTGACCCGCGCGGCCGAAGACACCAGTATCAAGGCCTTGGTGGTGCGCATCAACAGTCCCGGCGGCACGGTGACCGCGTCCGATGTCCTCTATCATGAATTGCGGGTCTTCAAGGAGCAGCGGAAGATCCCGATCATCGCCTCGATCGTGGACCTCGGCGCCTCCGGTGGCTATTACGTCGCGGTGGCGGCGGATACGATCGTGGCGCATCCCTCGTCCGTGACCGGCAGTCTAGGTGTGATCATGCTGACCGTGAATGCGCGCGGGCTGCTGGAAAAGGTCGGGGTTGAGACGACCGCGGTGACCTCCGGACCGAAGAAAGACATGGGGTCGCCCTTTAGACCCATGACGGAGGAGGAACGGGCGATCTTCCAAGGGGTCATTGACTCCTTCTATCAACGGTTCCTGAATGTGGTGCAAGAAGGGCGTCGAAACCTCACGGCCGACCAGGTGCGGAAACTGGCGGACGGCCGGATCTATTCGGGAGAGCAGGCGAAGGAACTCGGCCTCGTGGATACGGTCGGCTATCTGGA
>JAHWYE010000208.1 GCA_020028195.1 Nitrospirota bacterium | reverse complement strand
TCGGGATTCCTGATCATCGGTTTCCCACAGATGCCGAGCACCGCGACCGCGATGGTCCCGGTTCCGTCCTCGAGCACGAAGGTATAGGCACCGTAACAGCCTGCGCCGGAACTCTGATAATAGGGTTCCAGGGCCTTGACCTGCCGAACAGTCCCCTCTAACGTGACCAGCTTGACATGGTAGGCCTCGGGCTCTGTCAGGATCTCGGTGATAGGAACCGGCTCGCTGGCCGAAGAAGCGGCGGCAGAAATAGAAGCAATAAGGAGAGAGGGGAAGATGGCTCTTCGCATCATCACGCGTATGGGATCAAGCACTTGCCTAGTCACCCTGGCGTCTGATCCCAACCGCCAGCGCTTGGACAGCGGGGCGGCTCACTCCTTCACTATAGCGATGCGCCACTGTTATCTGCACATCAACCAGGGCCTTGTCGCCTTCGCCTATGTCCGGCGGCTCAACCGGCGACATTTTGGACACGCACGGTGGCTTGGCAGACACGGAAACCTGTAAGAAGCCGGTATCATCCGCCAGCACGAAGGTATAGGGAGGATGGACGAAGGAGCATTGAAAATCCAACTGCATTCCGCTTCTTGGAGCATCAGCAAGGATTTGCACCTGGTGCACAGTGCCCTGGAGCGTAATGACTCGCAAATGGTAGGACTGAGGATCGGCCAGCAGTTTTCCGATGGTCAGCGGTTCGGCGGCCAAGGAGAAGACAGGACATGTCAGCAACATCAGGGCAGGGAGGAGGCTGACCCTTGTTTCGTGCATGACCCGATCCTGGAAGCTCGGAAGTCCGTGCTGGTGGTCTAAATAAGAGCATTCTACCATTCTCACCATCCGCTCAGCAGCGGCTTTCTCGGCCAGGGCCGTCCGGCTATAATGGTGCCCCTTGTGATTCCATCAATCCAGGACTGCAGGATGGGCTTTCATGCCTGGCTCGTTACATACCTCAAAGCCTCTTGATTTGCTCATTATTGGCGCCCGGCCGACGGGGCTGGCTCGGAGTGTCTCTATTTGTTTCGCCCGGACGGGCAGGTGGGTTATCGCAGCCAGCCTGCTGAGGCCGACAGACTCTTGGCCTACCTGAGGACGATGTTCATCTCATGAAACAATTCATCAGTACCATCGGAGGAGAGGAGAATGAAGGGACCTGACGCGCGGTTGGAATCTTATATTCAGCAAACCCGGCCTCGCTTCGAGCAGATGCTGGGCGAGATGGTGGAGCTGCCTTCCGTCAGCATGGACCCAGCCCATGCCCAAGACATGCGCCGGACGGCCACCGTGGCCGTTCAATTTCTGAAGGAGCTTGGGGCCGAGGCGCGGATAGTGGAGACCAAGGGCTACCCGGTGGTCTCAGGCGGCTGGACCACAGGGAAGAATCATCCGACTGTGAGCGTCTACAATCACCTGGATGTGCAGCCGGCCCAGGAGCCCGAGTGGCGCCAGCCTCCCTTTGAGTTTCGGAAGGAGAATGGCGTCTATCATGGCAGGGGGGCCACCGATGACAAGGGGCCTGCCCTGACTGCGCTGATGGGTGCTCGGTTTGCGGTCGAGCAGGGTGTCCCGATCAATATCCGACTTCTCTGGGAACTGGAGGAGGAGATCGGCAGCCCGCACTTTGCAGCAGCGCTGCGGGAGAAAGGTGCAATCCCGCGTCCGGATTCGGTGGTGGTCTCGGACACCATCTGGATTGCCAAAGGACGCCCGGCGATGCCCTACGGTCTTCGTGGGCTGTTGGGTGCCAGGCTCTCGCTGCGGACCGGAGAGACCGGTGCCCATTCCGGATTGACCGGCGGGGCTGCGAGAAATCCATTGGCCGAGCTCTGCCAACTGGTCAACGCCTGCGTGGATGCCCGCACAGGCCGGGTCAAGATTCCCGGCTTCTATGATGACGTGGTGCCGCCCACGAAGGCAGAGATCAAAGGTTTTCTGGCATCGGGGTTTCAGGTCAGGCGGTTCATGCGAGCGTACGGGTTCCGGTCGCTCAGGACCATGGACTCAGCGGACCTGCTGCGCCGGATCTGGGCCGCTCCCACCTTCGAGGTGCATGGGCTGGTCGGGGGCTATCAGGGACCAGGAGTCAAGACCGTGGTGCCGGCTCATGGAGAGCTGAAGATCAGCATGCGTTTGGTGCCGAACCAGCGACCGGACAAGATCTTTGCTCTGCTGCGGCGGTTCGTGGCCAAGCAGAATCCGAATGTAACGGTGGAAGTGGAAGGCATGTTGCAGCCGTTCCGTGGTCTGTTCAGCGGGCCCTACGCGGAGGCTGTCAGGCGGGCGGTGCGGGCCGGATTCGGCAAGGAGCCGGCGTTCATTCGGGAAGGGGGATCAATCGGAGCGGTGGCGACGATGCAGAGTCTGTGGCGCGTGCCGATTCTCTTCCTGGGTCTCAGCCTGCCGGAGCACGGGTACCACGCGCCCAACGAGTATTTCGACTGGGGACAAGCTTCAGGCGGGATGCGAGCCTTTGCTCATTATTTTGCGGAGCTGGCCTCGCTTCACTCTCAAGATTGAGGGCGAAATCCAGCCCTATTAACCTTGGTCGCCTGCGGCGAGGAGGGAGTGAAAGGCCGGATCAGCTTCAACCACGCCTTTGAGTGTGTCATTCGCGAGCAAGTACCGCCAGGAGTCCTGAGAGGCTCCGCCCACCTGCAGGTACCAGCGGCGCGCTTCCGTCAAGTGCTCCAGCATGGCGCGGTTATCCCGGTTTGGAGTGAAGACCAGACTATAGGCCATCGTGTAAGCAGCGGCGAACTTGTCCACGGGACGATCCGAAAGCTTGAAGGCTTCCTCGGCCTCCTTATAGGCTTCCACGATGACGGGGTCATCGAAGATTCGGTTCCAGGCCACCTTGGCGATCTTGGACCAGGCCAGCTCGATCAATGCTCGAACCCGCAGCGTGGCGCGCTCGGGGGGGATCTGCTTCAGTAAGGCCTCGTGCGTGGTGATCGCGGCGAGCTGGTCGTTGTTCCACCGATAGGCGTTGCCCAGGCGAAAGCGATTCTCCAGATCTTCCGGACGCACTTCGGCCAACCGCTCCATCGCGGGAATCATCCGATAGAGATAGTCGGCCGGGGTCGGCTTTGACAGCCCGCCCATTTCCATCCCCAGCGAGATTTCCATGCGCGTCGTCTGTGAATAGGTATTCCAGTAGAATTCGTTAAAGCGGACTGCCAGTGCTTCGTCGCCCACCTGCATTTTATGAATGGCTGCCCCATCGTTCAGAATTGCCTGGTACAAGTCCCGCGTCAG
Source organism: Nitrospirota bacterium (assembly GCA_020028195.1). Lineage (GTDB taxonomy): Bacteria > Nitrospirota > Nitrospiria > Nitrospirales > Nitrospiraceae > NS-7. The sequence goes on along the minus strand of JAHWYE010000208.1, from coordinate 971 downwards.
CGCAGTCAAGGCGTCAGGCTGGTTGGGATCCACGATCAGCACCCGATTGAGCATCGCCATCCGCTCACGGAGGTCGGGAAACTGGGCTGCGCGTCCCACGGCGGCAATCAAAACGCCCGGTGCATCGGTCGGCTGCCACCAGACTGCTGAGTTTTTGGCGTAGCCACCGGTCTCGGTGAGGAATGGGACGGCCGGGCTGGTGTCCGTGGCCGGGGTGACCGGTAGGTTCACCACCGCTTGATCACTGGGGAATCCGAGCTTCCGGAGACCGGACAGGACGACCCATTTGAGCGTGACCGTCTTCAGGGCCGACCGGGGCCTCTTCACCGTGTTGGCCCATTTATACGCACCAGGGGCGTAGGTGACCGGAGAGGTCAAGGGATCTTTGTACGTGACCCGCAGTCGGACCAGCGTGGCAGGAGTAGCGACCACCGGAGTATCTTCGCGCAGGCGGAAGGAGACAGCCGGCAGCGGCTTGCTGTCAAGCGGCTCGACTCGGAGCCCGCCCGCCGGAGGCGACAAGCCCAGAAGGTCCATCACAAAGAACGACGGCGCGTAGCTGGTGAGGTCTTCCGTGAAAAACACCAGGGCGCCTTTGCCCGGCCACATTACTTGCACACCCTGCTCCCGTTGCTCGACTGCCCTCTGGTGAGCGGACACGAGTTGCAACTATTTTGAACTGACAAGCGAAGTCGAGGAGACCAGCCGCGACACGATCGCCCGAGGCCACTGCCTCGACATACATCTGAGCGGCGGAGAGGGCGGGTGACGATTTGGCAACCTTTGACTTAGGGTTCTTGCCGTCTTGTGCGCCGAACGCCGATATGGAGTAGCCTGCCCATCCCATCGCAAGTACGATGAGCAATGGGGTAATGGATAAGACAATCAGACGGGGCGACAAGCGCCAAGGACCCAAGATACAACTCCTCTATTATTTCTGATCCATATGCGGGCGTACTGTAGCATGCCAA
>JAHWYE010000207.1 GCA_020028195.1 Nitrospirota bacterium | reverse complement strand
CCAAGTCCCCGTAATTTATTGGCCTTTCAGGGTCTTTGGGCTTGACTTGCCGCTCTTTGGGAGGCTAATGTAGCGCTCCTTCTTCGTCGTCGCGGAGGGGGAGGAGAGTGCCGGCCTGGTACTTCCTCCCCCTTCCCATCTATGCGCTGAAGGTGCACCGCGTGAGCATCGGCCATCCCAAACTTGTGACTGAGGTCGCCGCGGAAATCCTCCGCACGGGACCGATCACATTCGCGCGCTTCATGGAGCTGGCGCTCTACCATCCCCGGTTCGGCTACTACATGCGCCAGACCGAAGGAGCCAGCGAAGAACGGATCGGTTGGTCAGGTGATTATTACACCAGCGCCGACGTACACCCGGTGCTCGCCCAGGCACTCGCACGACAGATCCGCCAAGTGGACGACCTGCTCGGCCGCCCCGATCCGTTCACCGTCGTTGAAATGGGCGCGGGCAAAGGCTTGCTGGCCCGCGACTTCCTCGCAGCGTGCGCGGCAGGAACGGACTCTTTTTATCATCGGTTGCGCTACGTCCTCATCGAACGCAGTCCCGCCATGAGGGCTTGCCAGCAGCGTCATCTGGCTCCCTGGCTCGACTCCCCCAAGACCGTGTCCTGGGTCAACGAACTGGAGGAGCTCCCGACCGGCAGCGTGACCGGCGTGGTGTTCTCGAATGAACTGGTTGACGCCTTTCCGGTGCACCGCATCAGGATCGAACAAGGCGAACCGAAGGAAGTGTTCGTTGAATATCGAGACGGACGATTTGAGGAGCGTCTGCAGGTTCTCTCGACACTGGACCTGTCGGAGTCCTTGCGTCGCCTGGCTTCCCTTGGCGTCATCCTTCCAGAGGGGTACACCACCGAGATCAATTTGCATGCCTTGGCATGGATGAAGGACGTGGCTCGGGCGCTGGGACGCGGCTTCGTGATCACGATTGACTATGGCCATACCGCGCAGGACCTCTATGGGCCGGACCGTCCCAGGGGAACGCTCCTGTGTTACTACTCGCAGATGGCGTCGGAATCCCCGTACAGCCGGGTGGGGCTGCAGGACATGACGGCCCACGTGGACTTCACGAGCCTGGCCATCACCGGCGAAGAAGGGGGACTCCACGTCACCGGATTCACGAACCAAATGAGTTTCTTGATGGGGCTGGGGGTGGAGCGGATGCTGGAGTCCCTCGAACCAGGCTCCTCCGAGTTCCAGTCGGTCATCCAATTGTTGCGCCCGGAAGGCATGGGTCGCACATTCAAAATCCTGATCCAGCATAAAGGAATCACGGAGCCACAGTTAGATGGACTCCGGTTCAAGCCGTTCTTTGGATCGGCGCTCACGTTGAGCGAGTCGAAAGTCTGAAAGTCAAAAAGTCATCAAGTCGGGTGCTCCTAGGACTTTCGGACTTGACGACTTCATGACTTGAGAGACAAAAGAGATTATGTCGACCGAAGCAGTTCCTCTCAATTACATCCCTATCCTAGCTTTCATCGTCATCGCGCTGGGATTCGGGTTGGTGTCCCTGTTGGCCGGGTGGGTCGTCCGGCCCAATCGGCCCTACCGGGCCAAGCTGACCCCTTACGAGAGTGGGAGCCCTCTGTTCTCTGACGCCCGCGTCCAGTTTCCGATGCGCTACTACATCATCGCCATGCTGTTCGTCATTTTCGATATCGAGATCATCTTCCTTTTTCCGTGGGCGGTGGCCTATCGGAAACTGGGCCTCGTGGGGCTGCTGGAAATGGCGCTGTTTATCGGCATCCTCGTGGTCGGGTTCTGGTACGCCTGGAAGAAGGGGGCGCTGGAATGGGACTGAGGGGAGAAGAGCTAATAGCGTATAGCGTATCGCTGATAGCCAGAGAGACGTGTTTCCTCCGAACCATAAGCTGTTCGCCATAAGCTATATGCTCTTGAGGTAGCTATGGGTATGTTTGACCGACAATTTGAAGCCAACATCATCACCACCAACCTTGACGCCATCGTGAATTGGTCGCGGAAATCCGCCCTCTGGCCGATGACCTTTGGGCTGGCCTGTTGCGCCATTGAAATGATCGCGACGGTTTCCTCCCGGTACGATATTGATCGCTTCGGCGCCGGGGTGTTCCGCGCCTCCCCACGACAATCGGATCTGATGATCGTGGCCGGCACCGTGACCCGCAAGATGGCGCCCGTGATTCGCCGCATCTATGACCAGATGCCTGAACCCCGGTACGTCATCTCAATGGGCTCCTGCGCCACCTCAGGCAATCATTACAACAGCTACAGCGTCGTGCAGGGCGTGGATCAGATTGTGCCCGTCGATGTCTATGTGCCTGGCTGTCCCCCCAGGCCGGAAGCGCTGCTGGATGGCCTGCTCAAGCTGCAGGAGAAGATTCAGCGCGAAAAGGTGTTCGTGAAGTAAAGTCCTAAAGTCGAAAGTGTCTCAAGTCCGAAAGTCACGACTTGCAGACTGTATGACTTTACAGACTTTCCGACTTTTCAGAATATGCATCCCGTCCTTGAAACGCTGAAGGCAAAGCTTCCAGACGCCGTCCTGTCTGTGGAAGACCACGGGCCGCGAGCGGAGCTCTCTGCCCGCGTGGCTGCCGATCGGATCCTGGACGTCATGGCGCTTCTCCACGACAACCCCGGAGCCGCCTTTGACCACATCACAGACATTTGCTCGGCAGATTATCCGGAGGACCAGGAGCGGTTTGAGGTGATCTATCACCTCTTGTCGCTCCCCCACCGTACACGGATCCGTATCAAGGCTCGCGTAACTGAAGATGATCCCTGTCTTGCCTCCGTGACCGGCATTTGGAAAGGCGCCAACTTCATGGAGCGCGAGGTGTACGACCTCATGGGCATCCGGTTCAGCGGTCATCCTGATCTCAGACGGATCCTGATGCCGGAGGACTACGACGAGGGATATCCGCTGAGAAAAGACTTCCCCACAGAGGGCAAAGGGTGGCGGAGCCAGTTTGACTTCCTCCCAAGGCTGGACGAACCGGCTGTTGCAACGACAGAAGGAGAGATTCCAGAAGAGCAGAAGCGGGCGTTCTTGGCCGAGGGCAACGTGTCACCGTCAGGCTCGCGCCGAAAAGAAGAGCTGCTCCTCAACATGGGCCCCCAACACCCAAGCACGCACGGTGTGCTGCGGGTCGTCCTGGAACTCGACGGCGAGCGGATCGTCAAGGCCACGCCCGATCTGGGATATCTGCACCGGGGGGTCGAGAAGCTGGCCGAGGGTCTGGCCTACATGCAAATCATTCCACACACGGACCGGCTCGACTACGTCTGCTCCATGACCAACAACTATGCCTACGTCCGGGCCGTGGAAAAGCTGCTGGGTATCGAGATCCCTGAACGGGCCGAGTACATCCGGACCATCGTCGCCGAGATGCAGCGGATCATCGGCCACCTGTTCTGGCTCGGGACCCAGGCCTTGGATATCGGCGCCATGACGGTCTTCTTCTGGACCTTCCGAGAACGCGAGGTCCTCCTGGACCTATTCGAGAAACTGTGCGGCGCCCGGCTGACCCTGAACTATTACCGCATCGGAGGGGTGGACAGCGATTTCACCCCTGACCTCGTGGTGCGACTCAAGACGTTTCTGGATTCCTTTCCGGATCATGTCCGGGAGTATGACGAGCTGCTCCAGTCCAACCGAATCTGGCTGGCCCGTACCAAGAATGTGGCGTTCATTTCCGGAGAGGATGCAATCAGCTTCGGGCTCACCGGGCCGGTGCTGCGAGGCTCCGGCATCGCCTATGACGTCCGGAAGTTCGAGCCCTACGGCGCCTACGACAAGGTGGAGTGGGAGGTGCCGGTGGGCAAGAACGGCGACACCTATGACCGTTACTGGGTCCGGATGGAGGAGATGCGCCAGAGCAGCAGGATCATTCGACAATGCCTGACTCAGATGCCGGACGGCCCCATCGTGGCGGACGTTCCCACGGTCATCCCGCCGCCGAAACAGAAGGTGATGCGGGACATGGAAAGCCTGATCCACCACTTCATTATTTTCACCCAGGGCTTCAAGCCGCCCAAGGGCGAGACCTACTGCGCGACCGAAGCTCCGAAGGGAGAGCTGGGGTTCTTCATCATCAGCGACGGGAGCCCGAGGCCATACCGGATGAAGATCAGAGCTCCCTCGTTT
>JAHWYE010000206.1 GCA_020028195.1 Nitrospirota bacterium | reverse complement strand
ATTCAAATAATTGTCGGCTGGCCGACTCTCGCGAGAGAAGGAGCCTGAAGGCGAACCCCTTCAGGGAAATTGCAGGTGCACGACAAACCCTGTTGATTTAGCACCAGCTTGGCTTGTATGAATTTCCCTACGGTCTGGAGGTGAAGCCCCACACCTCCGGATCTTGATGACAACCAGCGTATTCTAGCGTACTCTGAGGAGCAGAACATGTCGGATTTCCATCAAAACGGGGTAGTGACCGTCTTGCACCGGTTGGGGCCGCCGAATGTGGACCAACTCGAGGCGGAGCTGGAGCGGCACGCCCAAACCAACCCGATCGCGCTCGTGCTACCCTCCCTCTACGCCGAACTCCAACGGCCGGCCCTCAAGCAGATCGTCGAGACCTTGAAAGAGGTTCGCTACCTGAACGAAATCGTCATCTCGCTCGACCGAGCCTCCGCTTTGGAGTTCCGCCTGGCGAAGGAGTATTTCTCACTCCTGCCGCAACGGGTGCGGCTGATCTGGAACGACGGAGCTCGCATTCAGGACCTCCTCAAGCTGCTGGTCTCCCACGAGATTGATGTCGGCCTCCAAGGGAAGGGGCGTGGCTGTTGGACCGCCTTCGGCTATGTGCTGGCTCGCCGCCAGAGCAACGTCATCGCGCTACACGATTGCGACATTCTCAGTTACACCCGTGAATATCTCGCTCGGCTCTGCTATCCGCTCGCGAACCCGAACCTCGGCTACGAATTCTGCAAGGGCTACTATAGCCGCGTGACGGACCGCCTCCACGGCCGGGTGACTCGTCTCTTCATGACGCCGTTGATTCGCAGCTTGCAGCAACTCGTGGGGCCCCATCCTCTGCTGACCTTTCTGGATAGTTTCCGGTACCCGCTGGCCGGAGAGTTTGCGATGGTGCGCGAGCTGGCTTGGATCAACCGGATTCCGGGCGACTGGGGATTGGAAGTAGGCGTCTTGGCCGAGGTGTACCGCAACTGCGCCCTGCGTCGAATCTGCCAGGCCGATATTGCGGACGCCTACGAGCACAAACACCAGGCTCTGTCGGCTGACAATCCTGAAGCAGGGTTGCTCAAGATGTGCATGGACATCACCAAATCGCTCTTCCGGAATCTGGCCGGCGAGGGGGTAGTGCTGTCGGAGGGGCTGCTCAAGACGCTGCGGGCCACTTATCTACAGGCGGCTCAGGAGGCGATCAGCCGATACGAATATGACGCCGCGATCAACAGCCTCAAATTCGATCAGCACGAGGAACGGACTGCGGTCGAGGCCTTCCTCAAGGGCCTCAAGCTGGCCACAGAGGGATTTCTGGGGGACCCGCTCGGGGTGCCGATGATCTCGAACTGGAGCCGCGTGGCGGCCGCGGTGCCCGACGTCTTCAGCCGCCTGTTCGAGGCGGTGGAAGAGGACCATGAGTGGAATCCTACGGCCGCAAGCGAACAGGCACGCCGATGACCGTCGCGGCGACCCCCCTGACCCCGGAGACGGAACGGAAAGTCGGCGAAATCGGCGCGACGGATGTTCTGGTCGGCATTCCCAGTTATAACAACGTTGACACGATCGGCCATGTGGTGCGCGCAGTCAGCGCGGGACTGGCCAAATACTTCGCCCGCTCGCGAGCGGTCCTGGTCAATTCAGACGGAGGCTCGTCCGATGGAACGGCGGAGGCTGTCGCCCGAGCGGTGGTGGACCTCGGAACCCTGCTGATCAGTGAGCAACAGAGTCCGCTTCACAAGATCATTACGCCCTACCATGGAATCCCCGGGAAAGGCAGCGCGTTCCGGACCATCTTCGAGATCGCGAGGCGGCTGAAGGCCAGGGCTTGCGCGGTCGTGGACTCGGATCTGCGAAGCATCACGCCGGAGTGGATCGAGTTGTTGATCCGGCCAGTCCTGGAGGAAGGCTACGATTATGTCGCACCCTACTATCTCCGCCACAAATACGACGGCACGATTACCAACAACATCGTGTACCCGCTGACTCGCGCCCTATACGGGCAGCGCATTCGCCAGCCGATTGGCGGTGATTTTGGCTTCTCCGGGAGACTAGCGGAACACTATCTGGAGAAACATGTCTGGGAATCTGATGTGGCCCGCTTCGGCATTGATATCTGGATGACCACAGAGGCGATCGCCAGCGGAGCAAGAGTCTGTCAGAGCTTTTTGGGGGCAAAGATCCATAATCCCAAGGATCCGGCTGCTGATCTCTCGGCAATGCTGGTTCAGGTCATGGGAGCTGTCTTCGCTTTGATGGAAGAGCAGCAATTCGTCTGGGTGGAAGTGAAAGGCTCGAACCCCGTCAAGCTGTTTGGGTTCCAGTACGATGTCGGGGTCGAGCCAGTCAACGTCAATGTGGATCGCATGATCAGCAGTTTCCGCCAGGGGCTCGCCGACTTGGAGCCAATCTGGAGGCAGATGCTCGCACCGGACACGGTGGAGGGACTGCTCCGGTTAAAGGACTGCCCGCTGCAGGCCTTCCGGATTCCCGACGAGCTCTGGGCTCGGCTCATCTATGATGTTGCTGTGTCCTATCACCAGCGTGTCATGCCGCGCGAGCACCTGCTCAAAGCGTTCACGCCGCTCTATCTGGGGCGAACAGCTACCTTCGTGCTAGAGACACAAGGACTCACATCTCACGAAGCCGAAGGCCGGATTGAGTTCCTCTGCCAAGCCTTCGAGGATCGCAAGCCCTATCTGGTGGAACGATGGAAGGCCCCCCTCTCTTGATAGCGGAGGCAACCATGAAAGAATTTTGGGAAAAGGCCCTGCTGGCGCCACTTGAGACGCTGAGCAGGAACGTGCTCGCGGTGCTGCCGAACGTGCTCGCCATGTCCATCATTCTGCTGGTTGGGCTCGTGGCCGCCTGGTCGATCGGCCATGTGGTGGAACGGCTGCTGCGCGTGATCGGGTTGGATCTTTTGAGCAACCGGCTGGGCGTGAGTGCGGCGCTGGCGCGGGGGGGAGTGAAGACCGACCCGTCTCACCTTGTCGGACGTACGGCCTATTGGCTGGTAGTAGCCTTTGCCATCATGGCGGGGCTGGGGGCCCTGAATCTCCAACCGCTCAACCAGTTTGCCCAGTCCTTTTTAGCCTACCTCCCGCGCCTCTTCACTGCTGCACTGATCCTCGTGGTGGGCTACCTGCTCTCGAACTTCGTCTCGCAGGCTGTCCTGATTGCCGCGGTCAATGCCGGCATCCCGCCCGCGCGGATTGTAGCAGCCTGTTCACGGTGGGGCGTTCAGCTCGTGGCGGTGGCGATGGCGTTGGAGCAGCTCGGTATCGCGCAGAACATTGTGACCGAGGGGTTTGGCATCGTGCTGGGCGGCGTGGTTCTGGCCGGGGCGATTGCGTTCGGGCTGGGCGCAAAGGACCTGGCGAAGGAATTCCTTGAGCGACGGCTTGGCAATAAACCTCGAGACCGCGCTCCCGATGATCTGCGGCATCTCTGAAGAGAGAAATGGATGACATGACTGCAAGAAGAAAGCGTCCGACCGATCGCTTGCCGAGTCGCCTTCCCGATCCCCATCAGTCTGACCAATGGTTGGGCGGTGAGGCGCATGTGCGTTTCCAGGGCGGTGGCCGGAGCTGGCGCGACCTGTTTCACAGCCATCGAAAAGGCCTGGGCGGCTTGGCTTTGGCCTTTCTGACCGGGATGGCCCTCGGGATCGGCGTCACCACCCTGACCTGTCGAAAACGCTAAGCGAACCACTGTGAGAAGGTCCATGCATGGGCATTCGGCGTGCTGACAGTCCCTTTCGCTTTGTGAGCTGTATGGAGTTGCGTGAAGTCATGGGCCAACGAGCCATGGACGAGCAACGGCTGCTGGAGCTGATCGAGGAGGTCCCGGCGGACAGCATTTACTACCATACCCACAGCTACTATCTGAGACACGCCTATATGCAGGGGCTGTTCCCGAACGACTTCGCGACCTGGGTAACGCTGCATGCACATGACAGAGTGCTGGGAGAACGGCTGGGTATTCTTGACCCCTTCGAGTTCGACGGCATCGAGCAGCTCCGCGGCGAGATCCTGTCGATTATGAGCGAGCATCTGAGTCACATCAAAACCGTCCCGCGCGCTACAAGTGGCGAGCCATTTGAGTTCGTGCGTTCGCACGTGATCGAGGCCGATCTCGGCCTGGAGACC
>JAHWYE010000205.1 GCA_020028195.1 Nitrospirota bacterium | reverse complement strand
CCGAGATCATCCGGACCCTGTTGGTGTACCCGGCCCGCATGAAGCAGAACCTCGAACTGACCGGCGGCCTCATCTATTCCCAGCGGTTGTTGCTGGCCCTGGTCGAACGGGGCGCGCAGCGCACGGAAGCCTACGAGGCGATCCAGCGGAATGCCATGGAGGTCTGGGAAGGCGGCGCTTCGTTCCAAGATCTTATCGGCAAAGACCCGTTTGTGAGCAAGCACCTCAGCGCAGCCGAGATCGCGGCCTGTTTTGATCCGAAATACTATTTGCGGCACATCGGCAAACTCTATCAGCGGGTCTTCGGGACCACTGATCGAAAGGGGCACAGAGGTCGACAAGTTGGCAAGAGGAGGGCTCGGAAAAGTGGCTAATGCAATCACGAAAGGGGCCTTGATCTACGAGGGCAAGGCCAAGAAGGTGTTCGAGGCCGGCCAACCTGACCACGTCATTCAGTATTTCAAGGACGACGCCACGGCCTTCAATGCGGAAAAGCGAGGGACGATCGTCGAAAAAGGTGTGGTGAACAACAAGGTGTCCGAGCGCCTCTTCCGCTTGCTGGAGGACGCCGGAATCCCGACGCATTTTCTGGAGCGGCTGAGCGACCGCGAGATGCTGACGAAGCGGGTGACGATCATCCTGATCGAGGTGGTGGTCCGTAACCGGGTCGCGGGAAGCCTCGCGAAGCGACTAGGCCTCAAAGAGGGAGACGCCATCGAACCGCCCATCGTGGAGTTCTACTATAAGAACGACGCACTGGGCGATCCCTTGATCACCGAGGATCACATCCGCCTGCTGAATCTGGCCGCGCCGTCTGTGGTGAACCAGATCAAGGCGTGGGCGAACCGGATCAACCAGCTCCTCGTGCCGTTCTTTCAAGAGCGGGGCATGATCTTGGTGGACTTCAAGTTGGAATTCGGCCTGCACCACGGGAAACTGATTCTGGCGGACGAAATTTCGCCTGATACTTGCCGGTTCTGGGATCAAAAGACTGGGGAGTCAATGGACAAGGATCGGTTCAGAAAGGACTTGGGCAAGATCGAAGAAGCGTATCAAGAGGTATTGCGAAGAGTCTGTGGATGAGGGCGGCCTGACCGCCCTTCGTGCTCGCAGAACGCGCACGATAAAGCTGTGCTCGTTCGATGCGCGCAGTAAAGGCCGGTCAGGCCACCCTGCGGAAGCCGCAGCCAAGTCCATGGTTGGGGGGTGGGGAGAAAAAGTGAAAGCGAAGATTCATGTGACGTTGAAGCCGGGGATTCTGGATCCGCAGGGGAAGGCGATTGAGCAGGCGCTGGCGACCTTGGGCTATTCCTCTGCGAGTAATGTGCGGATGGGGAAGTACCTGGAGCTGGATCTGAATGAGAAGGATAAGGTTAAGGCTGAGGTTGAGGTGAAGGCGATGTGCGAGAAGCTGCTCGCGAATACGATCATCGAAGAATATAGATACGAATTGGTGTAGTTGCTGATAGCTGACTGCTGAAAGCTGAAAGCTCATCCATGAACATCGGCGTTGTCGTTTTTCCGGGAAGCAACTGTGATCATGACTGTGTGCATATCCTCTCGGACGTGCTGGGCCAGAAGGCGATCGAGGTGTGGCACAAGGAGACCTCGTTGTCCGGGGTCGACGCGGTGATCCTGCCGGGCGGCTTTTCTTACGGGGATTATTTGCGGACCGGTGCCATCGCCCGCTTTTCGCCGGTCATGGCGGCAATCAAGCAGTTCTCGGCGGAAGGCGGGATGGTGCTGGGGATCTGCAACGGCTTTCAGATTTTACTGGAGGCGGGGTTGCTGCCCGGCGCGATGCTGCGGAACACTTCGCTCCACTTCATTTGCAAAGATGTCTATGTGCGGGTGGAGAATGCGGCCACGCCCTTTACCGGGCGTTGCGAACCTTGGCAGGTGTTGAAACTTCCGATCGCGCATGCGGATGGCAACTACTACACCGACGAGGTGACGCTCTCGCAGATGAAGGCGAATGCTCAAGTCGTCTTTCGCTACTGCACGCCGGAAGGCAAGATCATGCCAGAGGCCAATCCCAACGGCTCGCTGGATAATATCGCCGGGATCAGGAACGCGGCTGGCAACGTGCTGGGCATGATGCCGCACCCGGAACGGTGTGCCGAGGATGTGCTGGGCAATGACGATGGGCGCCTGATCTTCCTCTCGATGTTGGATGCGCTGAAGAAGGCGGTGCTGCAGCCGAAGACTGTGGGAGTGTGACGGCCAGAGTCTGCCCTGCTCAGACACTTCGGCTCGACCGCACTAAGCCTCCAACTTCATAGCCTCACCGAAGAGGACTACATAGAAGATCGTGGAGATCTGGGGTGGAAGGGACCATGTTGAACTGGTTCAAATCCCTCTTTAAGCGGCAGGGGCTGGCGGGGCCGGCCAAGACCGTTTGGGCGTTCAACACGTCCAGCCAGCCGATCACCCAGGATGGAGTGTCGGTGGATCAGAATGGGTGGCGGATTGACTCTCGAGAAAAGCGGACGGTGCGGCTGTTTGAAGTTCCCGTTTCCGGTATCGAGCAATGCCAGGTGACGTATCGTGCTCAGATGAAGACAGCGAATGTGGATCGCGGGACGTACCTAGAGATGTGGTGCCGATTCCCCAGCCAGGGGGAGTTTTTCTCCAAAGGACTCCACCACTCAGTGAAAGGCACGACGGGTTGGGCCTCGTATGAGACTCCGTTCTACCTCATGAAGGGGCAACGCCCTGATCTGATCAAGCTGAATCTCGTATGTGAGGGAGCCGGAACCGTGTGGATTAAAGAGCTGGAGTTGCTGCAGACTCCTTTGGAATAAGGATCACCTTCCAGGATCTGGTCACGAATGAAATCGCAAGTTCAAACGATCACCAAAGACCTCATCGTCCAGCACAACCTCACGGACGATGAATACAAGAAGATCGTCGAGATTCTGGGGCGGGAACCGAATCTCACTGAGTTGGGGATGTTCTCGGTGATGTGGAGTGAGCATTGCTCCTACAAGAGCTCGCGCGTGCATTTGAAAAGGCTGCCGACGACAGGTTCTCGGGTGGTTCAGGGACCTGGGGAGAATGCCGGCGCGGTGGATATCGGCGACGGGCTGGTGGCGGTCTTCAAGATGGAGTCGCACAACCATCCTTCGTTCATCGAGCCCTATCAAGGCGCGGCGACTGGTGTAGGAGGCATTCTTCGCGACATATTTACCATGGGGGCCAGGCCAATCGCGCTGCTGGACTCGCTCCGGTTCGGGCTGCTGGACCGGCCGCAGAACCGGCATCTGTTCAAGGGCGTGGTGGCCGGGATTGCTGGCTATGGCAACTGTGTCGGCGTGCCGACGATCGGCGGCGAGGTGGTCTTCAACGATATTTACGGACAGAATCCCCTGGTGAATGTGTTCTGCCTGGGGATCGCCAAGAAAGACAAACTCTTCAAGGGAAAGGCTGTCGGTGTCGGCAACCCGGTCATCTACGTCGGCTCCAAGACGGGTCGGGACGGCATTCACGGGGCCACGATGGCCTCGGATGCCTTTGATGAAACTTCCGAATCTAAACGACCGACCGTCCAGGTCGGCGATCCCTTCACCGAGAAGCTGCTCTTGGAAGCTTGTCTGGAGCTGATGGCTGGTGATTGTTTGGTTGGCATTCAGGATATGGGTGCAGCGGGGCTGACCAGTTCCTCCTGCGAGATGGCGTCACGGGCCGGCACCGGCATCGAATTGGATTTAACTCAGATCCCGCGGCGTGAACCAGGCATGACGCCCTATGAGCTGATGCTCTCAGAATCCCAGGAGCGGATGCTGATGGTGGCCCGAGCCGGCAAAGAAGAGGAGGTCCTCAAGATCTGCCACAAGTGGGACCTCGCCGCAGCGGTGGTGGGGCGTGTGACTGGCGATGGGATGCTCCGGGTGCGCGACGATGGGAAAGTGGTTGCTGAGATTCCGGCCAAAGCCTTGGCGGAAGACGGTCCTCGTTACGAGCGGCCCAGCGCGCCGCCCGCCTATCAGGAGTTGCTCCAGTCCATCAATATGGATGTGCTGCCGGACTCGGCCCAGAAAGATCCCACGGCGGTGTTACTCTCATTATTGGAATCACCCACCATCGCGAGCAAGGCTTGGGTCTACCAGCAATATGACCACATGGTCCGCACGAACACCCTGGTGC
>JAHWYE010000038.1 GCA_020028195.1 Nitrospirota bacterium | reverse complement strand
GGTTCTGCCGGCCTTGATCATCCCGGAGCGCTGTCCGATGCAAGGTCATCGCGTACAAAATCGCGCGCGCGAGGCGCCGGCTTGCCCGCTCGGCGTAGCATAGTGCGCTGCGGACTTTGGGGTGTCGCATCTCCGGGCGGGATGAGAGCGAGTTGCGTCGCCATTGCCCCCAGTACCAAGGAATGTAAAAACGGAGGAGTTTCACGAGTTCCCTGATTCTTTCAGTCCCAGTCACTCGATCATCGAAGTAGGTGCGTGCCCGGTCGAGATGTGGGCTGAGACCTTCGCGTGCGACGAACGGTCGCAAAATATCCGTGGCCCCTTCTCCGATGCGGTACATCTCAGCGTCCCGCACGAGCTGTTCTATCCCGAAGCCGGGTTCCCCGCGGACCCGTTTGGATTCGGCCGTCTCATAGCCCATCCCGCCAAAAATAATTTGGGCATCCTTCAGGAATTGGATTGCCTTTTCGGAACAGAACATTTTGGCGATGGCGGCTTCTATTCTGATGTCATACTGTTTGTGATCCGCCAGATGCCAGACCAGCCACGTCAGCGCCTCCATCGCGAACAGGTTCGCCGCCATCTGGCCGATCCGCATCTGCTGCGTTTGGCGCTCGCCGATGGGCTTTTGAAAGGTCAGCCTCGAGTTCGCCCGATCGAGGGTGGGCTGCCAGGCCTGTTTGGCCATGCCGAGGCAAATGGCGGGAATGCTGATGGCGCGCCCGACGTTGAGAATAATGAGGGCGTATTTGAGTCCTTTCCCGATCTCGCCGATGACGTTCTCGACGGGGACGCGCACATCCTGGAACGTCATATGCGCGTTCTCGATCCCGCGGCAGCCCTCAAATTGACATCGTTGGCGAATCTGCACCCCGGCCTGGTGCATGTCGAGGATGAACGCGCTATGCACGCGGTCCTCGACGCCCTTCCCCTCCGGCACGGGCACCCAGACCGATTTGCCGTCGCGATCAGACTGTCTGGCCGGGACGCGCGCGATCAGGGTGGCGAAACGGGCGATGGGCCCGTTCGTACACCAGAGCTTCTCGCCGTTCACGATAAACTGACTGCCGGTTGGATCCAGCACCGCCTCTGTCTGGATGTTGGCGGCATCGGAGCCGGTGATCGGTTCCGTGAGCGCGAAGGCGGAGATGTCTTCGCGCGCCACACGCGGCAGGTATTTCTGTCTTTGCTCCTCGGTGCCGAAAAGGAGAATCGGCATGGCAATGCCGATGGATTGGGGCACGGCCACGGTGAGCGCCAGAATATTGCTCCAACTGGCCATGAGGGTGAGGACGCGGCCGTAATTCTTGTACGAGAACCCGAGCCCCCCGTACTGTTTGGGGATTTTCATCCCGAAGGCGCCGAGGTCGAACAGGCCTTTGAGCACGGTGTCTGGAATTTTGGCCGTGCGCTCGATTTCGTCTGGATCGACTTGGCTCGTGAGAAAGGCTTCGATTTTCTTGCAATAGGCTTCTCCCGCCTCTCTCTCTTGGGTCGGCTCTTCAGGCGGAAGGAGCAGATCAAAATTGGGTTTGCCTTCAAACAGACCCGCCATGAAGCTCAACCCGGTGATGCGCTCTCGGGCTTCCTCGATCCGCTCCAATCCCTTAAACAGCGTGGACATCCCCCCACCTCAGTATCGGAGACCACCGGAACTTGTTGGGAGCTTCCAGCAGAGTTCCGATCGCCACGACCTCATGGCGCACTCGGCTCTCTTGGGCCCTGATCAAAAACTTCGTCCAGTGTACTTCTTTAGTGACGGGAAGGCTAGGCCGTCCGAAGGGCAAGTCAATGCTGGTGAGCACGAGGACTCGTGTCTTGGAGTTACGAAACGTGGAATCAAGACTGAGGACTGAGCATGTAGCGCTTCATGCTCGTTACTCAGTCCTCAGCACTCAGTCCTGAGTGTTCAGTGTGGCCCGGTCGCTTGTGGGGTAAGCACTGGTTGGCTCTCTTCCTTGGGGACATCCCGCGCGCAGCGGAAACCGAGCCAGTTCATTTTCGTGTTGGGATCAGCCCCGTTCCGTTGAGCAGGCCGCACGGAGGGGGTACTGTCAATCCACCCCCCGCCACGAAAGGCTTTCTGCGTCCCGCGTTCCGGCCCCTTGGGGTTCCGGTCCGGCGCCTTCTTGTAATAGTCCGGGTCGTACCAGTCGGCCGTCCATTCAGCCACATTGCCGGACATTTGATAGACGCCGTAGGGGCTGACCGCGTTCTCATACTTGTCCACGGAGATGATCGGCGGATAGAGCAGCAGCCGCTCCGGCCGGTCGCGGACCGGTCCGGACAATCCCGTGCGGCCGAAGTTGGCTCGGCTCAATCCCGCCGGCTGATTGCCCCAGGGATAGATGCGTCCGTCCTCGCCGCGTGCCGCCTTCTCCCACTCTGCCGAGGTTGGCAAGCGCTTGCCCGCCCACTGACAATAGGCGTCGGCGTCATACCAGGAGACATGCATCACCGGATGGCTGGCCATCGATTCCTGAAAGTTACCCCCATCATACTGCCAGTCCAGGAGAGGCGGCCGATTGGTGGCGAGCACAAACTTGAGATACTGGACCGTCGTGACTTCGTACTGGTCGACTTCGTAGGCATCCAGATAGACCTTCCGCTGAGGAAACTCCGGCTGATAGGCGTTCCGATCCACCTTCTTGTCGCTGCCCATGAGGAACCAGCCGGCCGGAATGCGGACCATTTCATTATGAGCCGGCAACTTCGCCCGCTCAGCCGCTATTTTTTTTCCCTCCGGGGTCCACTCGCGGGTCACGTCCGCGACATCGAGCGCGCTGGCAACTCCAGCAAGGCCGACCAGCGCAACGACCGCAATAATCTTTATGAGCGTTCCGGACACCTGAAGCCTCTTCAACTCTCCCTGCATTTCTACATCGCTTGATCGGATTTGCCCGTCTTATTCTGGTCAAATTCCTCCAACGGCTGGAAATTGATTGGCAATTGGAACAGGAAATCTGACATAGGTCGAAGCTTCACATGGCGATATTCCACGATCCAACTGCCGTCCTTCCTGGCCAGCTTCAGCGGGAAGCGAATATCGGTGGCCAACCACTGATAGTAGTAGTCGGTCCGGTCCCCCCTGCGCACCGTCACCTCGTACAACATGGTTGGGTGCCCGTCAAGCGTTTCGGTTCCGATCTCCTCACGCACCACCTCGCCCTCCAACCGTTCCGTCACCTGAGGGGCCTGTTCAGGATCATAAGGAACGGTCTTGAAGTGTCTCATCCGGGAGAGCAGCAGCCACGTGACCTGCTTGTCCTTTCGCACAATGGTCACGTTGACCGGGCCCAGATCATGGTGCTCCAGCCGCCACATCTCATCCCGGTAGTAAATATTGGCCTTGCGGCTTTTCCCATTGATCCGCGTGATCTGATCCGCGGAAAACTCGAGGGCCCAGGCACCCGGCAGGCTCGCCAGCCAGACCGCACAGGCGATGATCGTCGTCAGTCGTCCCATCGTGAGGCGAGAGTCTATCATAGACCAATTACAATTTTCCCCCTCTCAAAGGATAGCCTTTGACAGGCCTCAAGAATCCTGTAATATCCGAGTTGTGACCTAGGGCTCCTGAGCAAGGCGATCCTCCATGATCAAGATCCTGCTGCTCGAAGACAATCCGACTGACGCTCGTCTGACGAGGGAAATGCTGCTCGAGCAAAGTGCCGACCGGTTCGAACTGGTTCACGTCGATCGGCTGAGCGAGGCGCTACGGCGCCTCAGGCGGGAACCCTTTCACCTGATCCTGCTGGACCTCTCGCTGTCGGATGCATATGGCCTGGACACGCTCCGCCAAGTCCAGGCGAAGAGCCCCGGTGTGCCGATTTTGGTGCTGAGCGGGCTGAACGACGAGGCGCTTGCTCTCAAGGCTGTGCAGAATGGAGCGCAGGACTATCTGGTTAAAGGCCAGACGAATGGGGATCTCCTCGCGCGCGCCATCCGCTATGCCATCGAACGCAAACGGGTGGAAGAACGCCTGACCTATTTAGCCCAATACGATCACCTGACCGGCCTCGCGAATCGCAGCCTCTTTCGAGACCGCCTGGTCCTTGCCCTGGCCCGGAGCAAGCGCAAGGATCAACCGGTCGGACTCATGTTCTTGGATCTGGATCGCTTCAAGACGATCAACGATACCCTGGGCCACGACATCGGCGATCAGCTCCTCAAAGCCGTAGCGGACCGGCTGAAGAGTTGCGTCCGTCAGGTGGATGCCGTCGCCCGTATGGGCGGCGACGAATTCAGCATCCAGCTGGAAGCCATCCCGAGCGAGCGAGGGCTGACTATTCTGGCGCAACGAATCCTCGACGCCATCGCCCAGCCGTTCGTCTTGGACGGCCACCAGGTCTTCGTGACCGTCAGCATCGGCATCACGGTCTATCCCGACGATGATGAGGATACCAATAATCTCCTGAAACACGCCGACACCGCCATGTACCGGGCCAAACAACAAGGAGGCAACGCTTACCAGTTCTTCACGCCGGAGATGCAGGCCGCGGCCCGCGAGCGCCTGGTCATGGAACAGGCGCTCCGGAAGGGGTTGGCGGAGAACGAATTCGTGCTGCACTACCAGCCGTTTTTCGACCTGGCCACGAGAACGGTCACAGGCATCGAGGCGATCGTGCGTTGGCTCAATCCTGCTTCCGGGCTCACCATGCCGGCCCATTTTATCCCGATTGCTGAAGAGACCGGCCTCATGATCCCGCTCGGCGCTTGGGTGCTGCGGACCGCCTGCGCCCAAGCCAAGGCTTGGCAGGAAGCGGGGTTTCCTTCGCTGCGCATCGCCGTCAACATCTCGGACCGGCAGTTCAGGCAGCGTAACGTCGCGAGCAGCCTGTCGCAGATCCTCCATGACACAGGGCTTGATCCTCACAGCCTGGAACTGGAACTCCCCGAAAGCGTCTTCATGCTCATTACCGACGCGACCACGACGACTCTGAATGAGCTGAAGGGGCTGGGGGTCAGACTCTCCCTTGATGACTTTGGGGCGGGGTTTTCGTCGCTGAGCAACTTGAAACGCTTCCCTCTTGATACTCTCAAAATCGATCGGTCCTTTGTTCGAGACATCCCGTCCGATCCCAGTGCTGCGGCGTTCGTCTCAGCCATTATTGCGATGGCCCAGAGCTTGAAACTCACGGTGATCGGCGAAGGGGTAGAAACCGACGCGCAGGCGGCCTTCTTGGCCGCAAAGGGGTGCCATGTGATTCAAGGGTATCTTTGCAGCGAGCCGGTGCCACCCGAGAAAGTGCCTAGACTCCTGCGAGAAGGCGTTTGTTCCGTGAAATGGAATGGAGTTTAGTGCCTCCGGCCAGGAGGAGCCTGAAGGCAGGGACATCAGCGGAGCTCGATCCCATAGCGGGGCGGTGAGATAGCCTCGCTGCGACAACGGGGACAGCGGCTCGGGCGGGTCAGGCGGGTTCGATCCCGAAAGACAAAGGCGCAATCTCGGCACCTGGACGGTTCCAGGACAAACCGGCGTGTCCGGTCGCGCGCCACTGACTTGGTGATGTGGGTCAGATGATCTTCGACCTGCCGTTCCGGCACTCCAACCAGTTCGGCAAGCTGGCGGGACGAGCAGAGGGAACCGGTGATGCTCTGCATGATGAGTTGCCTGATGGTCAACTCCGCCATTTCCCCCTCCTTCAAGGGAAAGATTTCATGAGGAAATCTGCTTGAGGCGCAGGTGCACGAGGGGCCTGTGAAGAACTGCCTCCCGATCGCGGCAGTATAGCGGGAACAGGGGGCTGGAAGACAGGGCCAGATGGCTGTCCCTGTTCCCGGTGAGGGATGGAGGCCTTGGGACGACCATGGACCCTCTGTTTGTGGATCGCCATGATGCCGGTCGGCGACTGGCTCAAGCTCTGATTCACTACAAAGAGGCGCCGGACACCCTCATTCTGGCGTTGCCCCGCGGCGGAGTCGTCGTCGGCTACGAGATCAGCCGAGAGCTCCACCTCCCGCTGGAGGTGCTGGTGACCCGAAAACTGGGGGCGCCGGGGAATCCGGAGTTGGCGATGGGGGCACTGTCGGAAACCGGCTATCGCCATCTCAACCCTGAAATCCTCCTGAGCTTCGGCGTGTCTTCCGGGCAATTGGAGGAAGAGGTGCGGCGCCAGCAACAGGAAATCGACCGGCGAGTCGAGCAGTACCGTTGGGGCCGACCGCTCCCCTCCATGACCGGTCGGAGCGTGATCCTCGTGGACGACGGGGTGGCCACTGGGGCAACCTTCTACGCTTCTGTGGCAGCGCTCCGGAATTTGAACCTACACCGGTTGGTGGCCGCCATCCCGGTGGCGTCCTCCCAAGTCATGAGCGAACTGCTGTCGAAGGTCGACAAAGTCGTGATCCTCGAGACGCCGATCTCGTTTGCAGCCATCGGGCAATTCTATCTGGACTTTGCCCAGGTCACCGATGAAGAAGTCATCGCGTGCCTCGGGAGGGCGCGCACCGCTGCACCCGGCACAAACTCCGCAGCCGAGTGAGAAAGCCCTGGTCGCAAGCACTCGGCGCTCAGCCAGCAGGGACGGGCTGAAAGAAGAGGCGTGACGCAGTGAGAGCCATGATCATGGAGCAGAGCGCTGAGGTGGGAACCAGGCCCCTTCTTTTCAAGGATGTTTCAGCCCCCGACCCCGGACCTGGCCAAGTGCGGGTGCAGGTGCTGGTCTGCGGCGTCTGTCGCACTGACCTGCACATCGTGGAAGGCGAGCTGCCCGCAGCCAAGCGCCCTATTATCCCCGGCCATGAAGTGGTTGGCGTCGTGGACCGCGTCGGCAGCCTGGTGCACCACGTGAAGGAAGGGGACCGGGTCGGCATCGCCTGGCTTCAGCAGACCTGTGGCCGCTGCGAGTTCTGCCGCGATGGTCGGGAGAACCTCTGTCCCGGGGCGCGGTTCACCGGCTATCACGTGGACGGAGGCTACGCTGAATATGCGGTCGCACCGGCGGCCTTTGCCTACCCGATTCCCTCGGTCTTCAGCGATGAGGAGGCGGCGCCGTTGCTGTGCGCGGGGATCATCGGCTATCGCGCGCTGCGCCTCAGCCGGGTGAGACCAGGCCAGCGACTCGGGCTCTACGGCTTCGGAGCCTCGGCGCATATTACGATCCAGGTGGCTCGGCAGTGGGGATGCGAGGTCTATGTCTGCTCGCTCCGAGAGCAGCACCGTGCACTCGCACGTGAGTTGGGAGCGGTCTGGGTTGGCAGCGCAGCCGAGGCCCCGCCCCAGAAACTGCACGGAGCCATCATCTTCGCGCCGGCCGGCGAGCTGGTCCCACCGGCGCTCCGCGCACTGGAGAAAGGTGGGACCCTGGCGCTGGCCGGCATCCACATGACGCCGATCCCCTCGTTGGACTACGATCACGAGCTGTTCGGCGAGCGGGCCATTCGAAGCGTGACAGCGAATACGAAACAGGACGGGCTGGATCTTCTGCGGGAGGCCGCCACGATTCCGATTCGCCCCCACACCCAACGGTTCACCCTTGAAGAAGCCAACGAGGCGCTGCAGGCCTTGAAGGCCGGCACGATCGCAGGGGCAGGAGTCTTGACCTTGCGATGAGAACCGAGACAAGGTGAACCCGCGGTCAGCTTGAAGTTGAAAGGAACAGGCAGCCATGAAGCCGAAACCATCACGGGCGACTAGCTCCAGGAAACGGACCGCGTCGTCGACCAACAAATCCTCTGCTCGCGGGAGCCGCGGCGCACAGCTCACCGCTGCGCCTCGAGAAGCCGAGGAGCTTCGGGCGCGGATTGCAAAGCGGGCGTATGAGCTGTTCGAGCAACGGGGAGGCCAAGATGGCTATGCTCTGCAGGATTGGCTCCAGGCTGAGCGGGAGATCAGGGACGCTGCGCAGCGAGGCGGGGCTGGGCGGTGACGAGATGCCGTGCCTAGTGCATTCCTTCAATTCGGCCTATTCAGATATGGCACTGCCGTCGGGCATTGATTGCGTGGCCGCGTGGTGGCCCCGGTCCGTCGCCCCAATTGACTAGATGGGGGGTCCGATTGCCCCTGAATTTGGGGATAGCTTAGACTTCTGGTTTTGAAGTACAATCCTTCGCATGTGGTTGCTCTTGTTCGTCTTAGCTGTCCTAATTCCGATTCCCGCGAGCGCTGAGTTGTTCCGCTGCCCCCAGCCGGATGGCGCGGAGCTGTTTACGGATCATGGCACGGCTGGCTGTCAAGCAGTGCCCAGCGAGGACCTGCCGCCCCTCTCTTCTGTTGAGAATGCGCGGATATTCTCTGCGGCGCCGACGACGACAAGCTCCCCCATGCCTCCAACTGTGCAGTTCCCCTATGCCTCATTCAGCCGGAACCATTTTCCGCCTCGTCAGCGCACCGTGGCGGCGGTACTCTTCTCTGATCTGGCCCCCTCCGCCAAGGCCCACGGGTTCTCGAAACCGAACCAGGGTGATGGCGTCCTGTTGCAGATTACCGTGCACCATCTTGCTGCCGGGCACGGCCCGATCATTTTGTCCGATGCTCATTTTCGATATGACATTCAGTTGTCGCTCCGCGACGCGGTGCTCGCCGCGGCACAGGCAGCGCAGTATGATCCCCGCTATCTAGAGGTTCGCGTAACGCTCCCAGTTGCGGTCGCCTTTGATGGGGGGATTTCGCTTGATGGCCCCAGCGCTGGGTTGGCGCTGGCGCTGGCGGTCACATCCGCCTTATTGGATGATCCTCTTCGCGCTGACCTGTGTGCGACAGGCGCGATTCATCCCGATCTCTCCATCGGCCACGTCGGCGCGGTTGAACAGAAGATTAGTGGCTGTCATCTATTGCAGCGACGAGTGCTAATGGTCCCAACAGGCCAGCTCTCCTTTAATTTGGATGTGAAGGCTCGATCTCTCTCGATGTCGGTCTCTTCCGTGGCGACGTTGGCAGAGGCTTATGAAGCGGCCACGGGGCAGCCGCTACGGAGGGCGCAATAAGATTTGTGGAGTTTGATAACTAAACGATGAAATCCTTCAGGCGCACCGGCTGACGTTTGGCTCCCCAGCTGCCCGGCTTGCTCTCGAACAGACCGGGGCAGGCCGTGCCGCAATCGAGACAGAGGCCGCCATCAGTCAGGTTCCAGCCGGTGAGCACATACCAGTCGCGGCCGATGAGCTTCCGACCACACTGATGGCAGTAGGTGCTGCCTCCGTCCTCGTCGTGAACATTCCCCGTGTAGGCATAGCGCAGACCGTTTTTGATCGCGATCCGGCGGGCCAGGGTGAGGGTGGCAGGCGGAGTGTGTGGCTTGTCCAGCATCTTCCAGTCCGGATGAAAGGCGGTGAAATGCAACGGCACGTCCGGTCCGAGCTGCTCCACCACCCACTGAGTCAGCTCTTCCAGTTCTCCCTCCGAGTCATTCTCTCCGGGTATCAGGAGCGTGGTGATCTCAAACCAGACGTTGGTGTGATGCCTGAGATAGACCAGCGTGTCCAACACAGGCTGTAACTGCCCGGCGCAAACCTGTTTGTAGAACCGCTCGGTAAATCCCTTCAGGTCCACATTGGCCGCATCCATGTAGCGGTAGAATTCTGCGCGCGGCTCCTCGCAGACATAGCCGGCTGTGACCGCGACGGACTTGATGCCGCGCTCGCGGCAGGCTTGCGCCACGTCAATCGCGTACTCATGAAAGACGACCGGATCGTTGTAGGTCATGGCCACGCTGCGGCACCCTAATTCCACAGCAGCCCGGGCGATCGCTTCAGGGGACGCGGCATCGGCGAGCGTGTCCACCTCGCGGGATTTGCTGATATCCCAATTCTGGCAGAACCGGCAGGACAGATTGCAGCCAGCCGTCCCGAACGACAGGACCGACGTGCCGGGCAGGAAATGGTTCAACGGTTTTTTCTCAATCGGGTCGATGCAGAACCCGCTGGAGCGCCCGTAGGTGGTGAGGACAATCTGATCCTGTTGACGCGCGCGTACAAAGCACAGGCCCTGTTGCCCTTCCTGGAGCTTGCAAAAACGAGGGCACACATCGCACTGAATGCGCCCATCCTCAAGTCGGTGCCAATAGCGGGTTGGGACCGCCGTACTGAGTTGTTCTGTTCCGACACTCACCGATGACCCTCGCTTCGCCAAGAG
>JAHWYE010000204.1 GCA_020028195.1 Nitrospirota bacterium | reverse complement strand
TGGTAATGGATGATGGCGGACGAAATGACCGGGGACCATGTCGCAGAGTGTGTGTTCCACCACTCTAATAACTCCGCCATCAGCCCGGAGACCATCTCCGGGAGTGGCGGCACATACTTACCGACTTGAACCCGAATATGTCGATAGCGACCAGCTCGACCCTGCTCCATCACATCCGAAGCAATGACCGCATGCAGCTTCTGCACATCCTCGTGTGTGATCCGCTTCTTGGTCGCCTGCTTCTCGATGAAGCGGAGGCCGGCGAAGTAGTTGAGCACTTCACGCGTCGCGCGCTGGGGCTCGGTCGGAAGCGACTGGCCTTCTTCCAACAGGCGCACCTGGTCCAGGGTCAGCGGATTCCCTTCGATCGCCGTGGAGCTATGGGTATTCCGGATACGGGCGTCTTTCTGGAGGGTTGGAATCCACGGCACCTGCACCGTCGCCGCCAGGATCTTTTCCCGGAGCGCGGAAATCTCCTCAATCAGGCGCAGAAGCCGTGGCGTAATCGTGAACTTGGGTTCATAGGCCACGCCTCAGGATAGAGATAAGTCAAGTATAAGTCAAGTTATGAGTCAACCGAGAAAGAAGGCCTTCAAAGCTCGCGGCGGAAGGCGCGGCTCCAGTTACTTCCTGCGGCCCTGGCATGGACAACCCACCGCGCGCGTCGTTCCTCAGCGCGCTGGGAATCAAGGACCATAATGAAGTCGGCGAGAAATACGAGCGGGATGCGTTCAAGGGAGGAGACGGAGCGGAAAGAAATCAGAGTGGTGCGGGGAAGGAGGGGGAAAAGTGATGGTTCGAGAGCCGTTCATCATGTATAATAATTTAAGTCGAGGCGAGAAGCGATGAGCAACAGACCTCTCATTGAGACGAATCCGTATCTGAAGGCTCCGGAGAAATACCGGAAAGCGCTGATCACCAACGTCTCCAGCTCGACCGCGGTCGAGACAGGCGCCCCCGTCGAGTCCATCGCGCGCACTCTGACCGAACGGGCAAAACCCAAGCGGGTCAAGAGGCCGAAAGGCTCCGCTCGATGATCTCGGCGAAGAGTCTCTCCATCGGGGCGTAGTTCTTTTCTAGGCCGGCCCGAACCGCCGCAAAATACTCCTGCTTCTTCTCCCTGGCAACCACACTGAAGTCTAGAAGGGGCAACCCCGCCTGAAGCGCCATCAGAGTGCACAGCACGCGGGCCAGCCGACCATTTCCATCCCGAAACGGATGAATCAGCACCAGCTCGACGTGCGTTTCCGCCAGCGCACGGGTGACAGCCGCGCGGTCTGCGAAATGGCAGGGCGTGCAGCGCCACAGCACGTCGTGTTCAAACTGGTCCATCAATGAAGGAATGTGTGTGGCAGCCGCGAACGGGAAGTCGTCTTTGCTGACATTCACCTGCCGATAGCGCCCGGCCCACTCGTAGATGTCGCCAAGCCAGGTTCTGTGCCACTCACAGAGGTCCGCGGCGGTGAACCGATGCGCCTCGCCGTACGTCCTGACCAGAGCGTCCATCGTCTTCTCAAGCGCCCGAGCCTCCGTGTCGTCCATGTCCTGCTTGGATGTGATGCCGAGCCGGTTCTTGAGCACTTGCCCATTCGAGCCTGGCTCAAACTGTGCCTCGGGCAGGCCCGACGCGTCGTACCGATCACCGGCAGTCACGGAGGCCTCGCAGTGGACGGCGGCTTAGCGCATGTGGCAGCGTCACGCGATCTCTACGTCAACTGGGGGCAGATGATGGGCGAATTCGCTGGGAAAAGGCAAGCAACCCTGCAATCGGCCCGTGACGCTGCGCCGCGGAAGGCGCGGGGGAGGAGAGAGAGAAAAGGATCGTTTAGCGGAGGTCAGCGGGGGCGGAGCGTCAGGAAGGCTCCATCATCGTGTCAGCGTAAGAACGCCTTCCCTGACGCCCCTCATCCCTGGATCACGCAAGGGCCCTAGGCCACTCTGACCTCGATGGCTTTCGGCTTGGCTTTCTCGGATTTCAGGAGATGCACTTTGAGCACCCCGTCCTTGTAGTCAGCGGACACCTTGCTCCCATCCGCATCCTCTGGAAGCGAGAAGCTCCGCATGAAGGTCCCGTAGGAGCGTTCAACCCGATGATGCCGCTTCCCTGTGACTTCCTTCTCGAATTTCCGTTCACCGGAAATCGTCAGGATTTCATTCTCCACCCTGAGTTTGACATCCTCTTTCTTCATCTCCGGCAATTCCGCCTTGATGAGGTATTCCTTCTCATCTTCCGTAATGTCCACCAGCGGCGACCACTCGGCCACCGTCATGGCTTCCCTGTCTCCAGCACTCGTCGCCGCCCGAGGGAAAAAGAGCGACGGCCACCGGGTTTCCAGTTCCTGCAGGTCTTTGAAAGGATTCCACCCAGTTCTGGTAGGATCCAATCGTACGATTGTGTTCATGGCCTAACCTCCTATAGATATCGAAGTTGACTTCCAGTAGCCCAACGGTTCGTTGGACTATCGAGCTGATACTCCAACCAGTTGCCGTTCCGCTTTCAACCAGTCCTCCACAGCCTGGCCTTCTTGCCGTCCCCGTTGCTCATACAGTTCGTAGGCTCGCTTGGCAATGCGGCCTTGAACAGCCTCCGCATCCCTTGCTGCCTGGTCAGCGTGGCCGGCCTTCTCACCGCTTGGACCGATCTTGGACGTGACGGCCGACAATGCCGCCGTGGCTAGATTTGAAACAGTTTCCCTGCTCATCGTGCACCTCCTCATGTAAACCCAGTTCTCTGTCGTCCGCCGATACCACTGCGGCCGGTTCTCGGCGGACGGAGAGCGCACGTGTCGTGCGAGTCAGACCTTAGGCCTTCTCCTTCACCGTGAGATCGTTCTTCACGTACTTCACGCCCGGTACGAAGAAAGCAGTCCAGGACGCATTGGCACTGGTCATGATGTCCGGAACCTCGCCGCTCAGCGAGACCACTCCCGCATTCGTCTGAACACGAATGCCGGCTTTGTTCAAATTCGAGTCCTTCGCGATCTGCTGGTTGACGCGAGCCGTGATCGCATCATCCTTGTCATCGGTCGCCTCGCGCTTGGACGGAGCGACCACCTGCAATTCGTTCTTCACACTCTTGACGCCGTCGATCCCTTTGGCAATCCCTTCCGCCGCCTGCTTCGCCGCGTCGGAATCAACCTTGCCACGGATTATCACCAAACCCTGTGTCGTCTCGACGTTGATCTCACTCCCTTTGACCCGGGCATCGGCAAACAGCGCAATCTTGGTCTTCGCCGTCAGATACGAGTCATTGATCGGAGTCTTTTCGTCGGCCTTGCCAACAGCGTTCGCCGATCCGGCGATGAGGGCCCCACCGATAACCAGAGCCGTGCAGAGTGTCAGGACATAGCGTATTGTCATTATCTTCTCCTTAACCGAGTTGTGAAATTGTATAGTGAGACAGCTTGCATTGATCGATTCCCGTCACTGAGGCTTTTTCCCCGTCGCGTCCGGCTGATTCTTCTGATACCACTGGCCCGCCCACTTCATCAGCTCACTCTTTTTATCGCCATACCGTTCCTGGACTTTGCCGACAAACCGGTCGTAGTTCCCTCCGATCTGCTGCAAGTCGTTATCGGTGAACTTGCCCCACTTCTGTTTCAGGTCACCTTTGAACTGCATCCATTTCCCCTTGAGTTGATCAGCGTTCATAGGACCTCCCTTCTGTGTAAGGTATCGATACCTCAGCGTTACGTTGGTGCCAGGCCATCACGCCGGGAAACTGTCGGACATCCCGACATCCCCCGGTCACGCAACCCGAGCGGTGCGCCCCGTGACCACATGGATCACGACCATCACGATCCCGACCAAGAACAGAATCCAGGAAATCTGGACCGCGACCGTGGACACCCCGGCGAGATTCAGGGCGCCGGCAATCAAGCCGACCACCAGGAACACCAGTGCGTAGTAGAGCATGGCTCACTCCTCTCTATGGAATGCGGGCGTGAGTCGAAGAGTCCCCCGGAGCATGGCTGGAGTCCTGGCCGCCTCCATCAGCAGGCCATGACACCAGACAGGCAGCGAGTCAGAGAGACGCTGGCGCAAAAGCGACGGAGACTGGAGAATCGGTCACGCTAGGGAAGGATCAGGAAGCGCGAGGGATAGGGCAGTCAGCGGAACTTCTCACCTGATAGCATCACACTAGGCGCAAAG
>JAHWYE010000203.1 GCA_020028195.1 Nitrospirota bacterium | reverse complement strand
CCATCGAAGACGGCATTGGCCACGTCCGAAGCCTCGGCTCTCGTCGGATGCGGATGTTGGGTCATCGAGTCCAGCATCTGCGTCGCGGTGATCACGAGACACCGGCAGCGATTGGCTTCCGCGATGATCCGTTTCTGCAGGACCGGCACCGCTTCAGGTCCCATTTCAACTCCTAAATCCCCGCGCGCAATCATCACGCCATCCGCTTGATTCAGAATGGCGCCCAAAGAGGCGATGGCCTCCGGCCGCTCGATCTTCGCAATGACCGGCATGTCGCCGCCGCACTCGGCAATGACCTGTTTCGCGGCGATCACATCATCGGGGCCCCTGACAAACGAGAGGGCCACGTATTCCACTCCCTGAGCCACCCCGAATCGGAGATCCTCCCGATCCTTGTCGGTCAGCGTCGGCGCGCTGATCCGAGTGCCGGGCAGGTTGATCCCTTTATTGGAGGCAATCCGTCCGCCGGCGATCACCCGACACTCAACGGCGCCACCGGTGATCCGATTCGCCAGGAGCTCGATGAGGCCATCATCGATGAAGATACGGGCACCGGGCTGGACATCACGCACCAACTGGGGGTAGGTCACCGGAATGTCGGCAGTATCGGACGGGGCAATGGACTGAGCGCCGATCTGGCCGCCGGATCGTAAGAGAACCGTCAGGAGTCTCACGCTCTGGCCGGCAACCACGTCGATCCCGCCGCCAGTGATCTCCCCGACGCGGATCCGCGGTCCTTGCAAATCCTGGATGATCGCGACCGCCGCGCGCCGGCGACCGGCTACCTCACGGATGGCTTTAATCGCTCGACCGTGCGATTCGTGAGAGCCGTGAGAGAAGTTCAGCCGAGCTGCATCCATCCCGCTCTCGATGAGGCGGTCCAACAAGTCCGGCGAGTCCGTGGCAGGACCGATTGTGCAGACGATCTTGGCCTTTCGCATGGGTATCTCTTAATCTTCTCGAAGCCTCCTACCTTGGAATTCTAACAAACGACCATCGGTCTCGCAACGCGCGCCATCATTTGCACCTCATGCTTTCGCCGCACAGCGCATCCTGTCGCAAGATAGCCGTGGAGATGTGCCGCCGAGTTGGACGAGCGGAGCGCAACAGATCTCACGGCATCGTCTCAGGGATGCCTGACGCGCAAGGATGCGGCAAGAGAGGCAGGCGGCGTGAATCTCAATCCGGTTTCCAGGGAAGCTCGCTTCCGTGCATGCGGGCGAACACCTCCCAATCGAACGGCTTTGGCGCAACCGCATGGAGCGGGATGGGTTCGACGGTTCCCGCCTCTCGGTACGCCAGCATGCAACCGACGACCTGCTCAGGACGTTCGACCAGCCGGCGGATAGTCTCGTAGGCCAGATGCTGCGCGATGGCCTTGTCTTCGGGTGTCGGGGGAGCGCCCCTCAAGGTGTGGCCGAGAATCGTGGCTTTCGTCGCCAGTGTGAGGGGATAGTGGCCGGCTTTGGACTGAAGCTGTGGCCACTGTGCAATCGTGCCGGCGACATAATCAACAAGACCATGGACACCCCCCTCCCGGTGATGCCGGTGGGGAGTCCGTTCAGCCACCACAAACAAATGGCTTTTGTTGGGCACCCCCAAGGTCCGCTTGAGCGTGCCCAGAATGATTTCGTCAATGTAGGCATCGGCGTCTGGATGTTCGTTGACCAGCACCCCCTCGGCCCTGGCCTGATAGGCACAGGCCAGCGCGAGGTGGCCCGATCCCGCCCCCATGACCTCGACAAAAAGGACACTGCCCATGGCCGCGCTGGTGGCTTTCAGCGACTCGATGGATTGGTTCGCCAGAGCCACGGCAGAATGGAATCCAAGCGCTGTCGTGCCCGCGATATTATTGTCGATGGTACCAGGAATCCCCACGACCTGGACCCCGAACCGTTCGTAGATGGCGCGCGCGCCTCGAAGGCTGCCGTCGCCTCCGATGACGACCAACGCGCTGTCGTGCATATAGGGCTCGAGATTCCGCATCGCGGCCTTCTGCACGTGCTCATCCTTGAAATCTTCAAAGCGGCTGCTTCCGATCGGACTGCTCGCATGGTTGCTCATGCCCCGCGTATCCTGCTCGGTCACCGCTTGAATCCAATTGTTCGCCAGCCCCAAAAATCCGTGACGCACAAAGCACACGTCGAGGCCCAACCGGTTGCCGGTCACCCGCAGTTCCTTCAACGCGGCGCCGCCACCGGCGAAATCGCCACCCGACACCAAGGCGAGGACCCGCTTAATCTGCCGAGGACCCAGCGTGACCCGATCCCGCCGTTCCTGTTCGACCGTCACCCAGGCATTGCGCGCGGCCTGTTCCCGCTGCGACAGTCCGACCGCGGTGGAATACCCAGAGAACTGCCCATGTTCGAAGGTCAGGAGGACGACGTTATCCTGTCCCTCCTTATATTCTCCAAACTCGGTGAAGGCCTCGCGGAACGGACGTGGATCGAGATACATCATGAGCGCCCGCAGGATGGAGCTGTGCGTGTACAAGCAGACGACCTTCCCCTGGAGAGAACGACCCACCTGATGGAGACCGTCGATGACATCGACATAGAGATCGAAGAAGGAATGGCCGCCGGGATAGCTATACAAGGGATGCTTGATCAGACCCTTGGCCGTCTTGGCATCCACCCCGAACGCGGTGGCCGCTTGCTCAGCCTCCGCTTCCTTGTCTAAACCGGTGACCCACCCGAAATCCTGCGATTCCAGTGTGACCTCGACCGCCGCCTGCGCAGCCTCCGTGCCGGAGTGAGCCGGCATCAGCGCCGCGACGACCCGCTCACACAGTTGTCGCGTATTCGGGCTCCGGCTGACGAGATGGACGAAGGTCCGTGGATCCAGGTAGTTGTGCAGGTGGAGAAAATCCAGTTGCTGGGCGACCACGCCGACCATCCGGGCGAGCCCGGCTCCGACCGCGTCGGCCTTGGGAATGCCCTGTTCAGGGTTCAGCACATTGGCGAACCGGCGTCCGACTCGGTAGGTGCCGCTCTCCACACGTGACACACCATGACGCATCGTGAAGAGCAGAGTCCGACCGGTCAGATCGCGAGGCAACAACCAGAACCGGTCATCGCCCAGGTCGAGGACGATGCGACCCTCCGCCAATTGCGGCGTCAGGTGCATGCGCGGCACGATCGCCACTGGCCGACGATGGGTCGGCTTCTGCACCGAACCGATCGGGACACGGGATAAGGGCGAGAGCTCCCCTGTGGCAAGGAGCCGGTTCCAGGCGGCAAAAAACACGAGTTCGTCGCCACCGCATCCGCTGCTAATCAACCCTCGACGCGCAGCCCTGTATTCCTCGGCCGTCGGAAAGCCCTTCTGAGCGCGGTGGACGAAAGCACGGATCTCAACCATCGCGTCTTGAACTCGCCGCGCTCGATCGACAGAGGGAGCAGGGGCTGGTGGCAGCACGACCCCCTCACTCGATGTGCGGCGCGCAAGACCCTCGCCGTATACCAGTAAACCTTCGACCGTCACAAAACCGAGCTGTTCCACTTCGGATTCCATGCCTCACCCCATCGGCTCTTCGAGAGTCACATGCCTATTGTAGTCCCTATGGCCTAGCCTGCCTGCGGGTCGGTCGTTCGTCGCCTGCGTGCGGCAACCCGCTCCCACAAGCAAGAGGACACCGACCCCGACTATGAAGGTTCTACCTTGAAGAGCACGAGATAGCAACAGGCCGTTGAATTGGTGCCCGCACAAACGTGATGTCGGTTCCCCAATTGGATGTTCCTCGCATCCCGCGCCCGTTGACCCTTGCCCTATCGCGTGATAGGGTGCAACGCGTTTTTCTTGGAGAAGTTCACGCACTCGAATGAAGACCACGGCCTCCAAAAAATTGTTCGCTGAGGCGCAACGGTACACTCCCGGTGGAGTGAACAGCCCGGTACGTGCCTTCCGATCGGTAGGGGGACAGCCGCTCTTTATCAAACGGGCGAAGGGCTCCCGCCTCTACGACGTGGACGGGAATAGTTTCATTGACTATGTCCTGTCCTGGGGACCGATGATCCTGGGCCACGCCCCGGCGCCGGTGATCAAGGCCATCGCCCGAGCTGCGTCCGCCGGCACCAGCTACGGGGCGCCGACTGCACAGGAGGTCCGCCTGGCTCGACTCATCGCGGAGGCCGTGCCGTCGATCGAGCAGGTCCGGTTGGTGAG
>JAHWYE010000202.1 GCA_020028195.1 Nitrospirota bacterium | reverse complement strand
ACCCGCAGTACTCGAACGAGTACATCCAGCGTGGCATTGAGTTGGGAAAAACAGGAAATTTCCGGCAGTCCATTGCCAGCCGCCGTTATTCGCAGCCAGGTCGCCATCGAGCAGATTTTCCATGAACCAGTGAGGGCGCAGATGGACCACATGGAGCTCTTTGATGCCGTTCAGACGGGCCTCTTGCTTGTGCAACCCCCGAATGGGTCCGGTCCTCTCACTGAGATGCGCGCCGACGCTGCTGAGATTCACGACGAATTGGACTCTCGTGTTTTCAAGCGCTCTGGCAGTGGCCGATCCAACGAGATCTTGGTAGGCCAGGAGGTCGCCTGTGGTGTAATCGGGAGGGATCATGGCAAAGACTCCATCAACGCCTTTGAACGCTCCAGTGAGGACATCCTCATCGTCAAATGCGCCGACGTGGGAAATGGCTCTCTGATTCACCAAGCCTTTCAGACGATCGGCGCTCCGTCCGATCACGCGCACCTGATTGCCCGCTCCCAGCAGGCTTTCAGCGACGACCTTCCCAATATGGCCTGTGGCGCCCATTACCGCATAAGTGCGCGTTCTGTTTGCCATTGGATCGCCCTCCTTTCTCACCTGCTCTCGGCGAGAACGAGATCCATCACGAGCAGCACCGCCAACAAAAGCGGGACGATGACGGTCATGTGCAAGACCAACCAGGACATGAGTGCCTCAGCTCCCTTTACGTTTGTCCTTCCGACTTGAATGAAACGACCCGGAGCAGCCAGCTTTAGCAATTTCGTCCACAATGCATCTGGTCAGACAGCCGACTGCGTGAAATTTCGCGCCTTGCTGCCACATCTTGGCCAAGAGCGCCTTGCCTTCAGGGTCAATGAAGGTCACTCCTGATAAATCCACCAGCACAGGGCTCTGCTGCGTACCAGCGACTCCGCTCCAGCAGCGATCCAATTCATCCACCCAGGGCCCAGCCAGTCGGCCTTCGAGTCCAAGCCTCGTGGCTCCCCCTTCTGGATGGATCGTGATTTTCAGCATGACCGTTTCACCTTCGCCCTCCTGATATGGCAAAGGCCGTTCCATTCGATCGAATGGATTGATAATGGCATAAGGCTATGAAAATAAACGCTCGTTCGGCAGAACTGCACGAGGTGATTTAGGCGTGCCGATCAATACGACGCCGATATCTCGGCAGATGCCGAACTCTCGGCGGAAGTTGGAGTGGAACTCCCCAATTTTCCTTTCCATTGAAGAAGCGCATACTGTCGCTATGACCTACTCATTACTACGCTTTGCCCATCTGGTCGGCTTGATGCTCATGGGAGCTGGCCTGATCGGCGTGTGGATGTCGGATCTGCGCTCGCGGAAAGTACGCGACCTTGCCCTCTTCGCTGAAGCCGTGCGTAACATCGCGGTCTTCTACGATGGGCTCGTGGTGCCTGGTGCCGTGATCCTCTTCGTGTCGGGCGCGTGGATGACGGCGGAGACCTGGGGTGGATGGGGGTTCATGCAGCATCCCTGGCTGGCGGGCATGATCCTGTTGTTCGTGATTGAATTCGTCGAAGGCAACACCGTGACTCGGCTCTACTTCATGCGCCTCCGCCGCCTCACGATCGAGGCGCTCGCCCAGGGCGCCGCGACGCCGGAGCTGAGCCGTGCCCGGCAAGAGCAGGTACCTACCTTCACGCACTTCTTGGACATACCCATGCTGCTGCTCATCGTGTCGCTCGGCGCCATCCGGCCAGCCACATGGACCCAATTCATCATCGGCACCGTCTGCGCCCTCGCCGTCGCCGCGGCCCTGACAATGTGGATTCCTCGCCTCTACCCGTGGGTCCCGCCAACGCCCGACAAGCCGGGCTAGACGACCACCGCCCGACCGCGAGCCGCTGTGCTGGCTCCGATCGGATTGAGTGACGGGTTAGGTGTCATTTGTGAGCTCCCACATGGGATTGCATGGCTGCACGGCAGGTCACTTCTCTTCATAACCAATTTCGTTGTTGATCTTCTCAAGCGCCGCCGAAATGCCTGCGACCAGATCCGCTCCATAATTCCTCGCGAGCTGAGCTTGGTACCTGGTCAGTCGCTCTCCTCTCTTTTCCGGATTTCTGAATGATTCTCGATGTCGCTTGGCTAAGCTCTTCAACTCTTCGTCCGAAAATGGCAGTCCCTTCAAGTCGAGCCGCTCGGCCAGTCGCGCGAGGGAGTCGTTCACCACGCGTTCCTCGTAAATCTTATGTGCTTCGGCCTTCCGGCTCATGCGTGATAACGCTGCCTAACGGATGGCCGCTAAGCTGCGGCCGCCCGCAATTCCCGCTCAGCCGCGGCGGGCGAATGTCCCCAGCGAATCACCCCCGCACCTGCCGCCAGCCGACGGCTGCAGCGGGTGGTTAGGCGGCGTGGTCACGCTGTTCTCTTCCAACATAGAAACCGCCTGTCTGACGTAGAGGACATCGCCTCGATGAAGGCGTGATTGTCGAACCCCGGTAACGTCTGAAGTCGCTCGAGCAACTGGCTGTCGCCAGTGGCACCCTGTGGAACGGCGCAACCACCGTCAGTCCCGTGCAGAACCCAAAATACATCAGGGGCAAATGGTCCATCACCGGTCGTGACGACCTCAACCTTCTGTAGGTCAGCCCAGCCAACTCGCTCGACCTTGCCGTCTGGTCGCTCACAAACAACCTCTGAATCAGACAAGCGCACAACGAATCGACTCTCTGGCTCCAAGGGTGCGCGTGGCTCCGAAGCATACCGCTCAGGGTGAAGCGCACGGTTCATACTATCCCGGGCCTGGAGGTATGCCCACGCCTCGTTGAGGCCCGGACTGAGGCCCGAGAAACCGATGGTCAGCGCGGGGAAGCCCAGCGCTTCATTCAGGGCTGCCAGCCACCGACTCCACCGCGGCAGCCGGGATGAATACCTTTCAGGATCGGCCACCTCGACGCAAAGGAACTTAGCCGAGTGCACCGAGCCGATGGACAGCGACCGAATATCCTCCCACCGAATCACGCCAATCTTCAGCCGACGGTCCTCGATCCCTTCGTCGTTGATGACGACCTGCGGGGCAGCTCGGAAGAACATGACCGGGAGCGCGATGAACCCCAGCCCGAAGAAACCGACCCCCATCCAGCCGACCACTCGCGGAGTCAGGCCAGGCAGCGTCGTGCAGAAGTAAGACACGCTGACCATGGCGCAGGTCAGACCGAGCAGGCCGAGCAACTTCACCTTCGATGTGTAGCACTCCATTCGCGGTCTTTTCGGATGCTCACAGGCGACATCGTCTTCTGTCATCACTAACCGGTACTCGCAGGCAACGTGGGGCTTGGGGAACCAGGGTTCAAAGACGGCGATCAAGAGGCATAGACCAAAGAACCCCGCAACGAACCAGCCGGTTGAATCGCCATCGACAATCATCCAGATGCCGACAGCAGCGAAGAGGGCCGACACGAGGAGCGTGAAAAGTCTCATCAGGCCAGTGTATCACGGTGGTCTCAGCTCTCCACTCATCCAACAGGTATTCAAGATTTCGCCCTACTTCGCCTCCCGGAATAGACTGCGAATCCTGCAATCTATCCGGCTATCAGCCTCCGGCGGGCCACCCCCCTGTGAGCTAGTTCATAGCTTTCAGAGAAAGAATTGGTTAGACTAAGTTTTCCAATCACTTCCCAAGAACTCGAGATTGCGCGAAAGCGGTTGGCAGATCTGAACTCTTTCACTCAACCCAAGTAAAGCAAGAGAGTGTAAAACGGTGTCAGGAACCGTTTTTACTCCCTCCTTCCCCGCGCCATGCTTGAGAAGGCTGCAATATTCAGTGAGACGGAGCTAGCAGTGCTCTTGTTCGTGGACATGGGCAACTATGGTCGAAACCCTTTCCCGATCCGAGATGTTTTCTTAAAGCTGAAAAAAGCAACCCAGGTGGTACAGTTCGTTGCCTATTACTGGCGACGCAGCGGCAACTTTCTCTTCGTGAACGCTGGAGAGAACTCGCTGTCGGAGGCACAACGGGTGGGGGCGCGGATTATTGGACTTCCTTGTGTCGTCAGGAGGCTAGTTGATCTGGAACAGGTAGAGAAAGCTGTGCCAGCAAAAGCAAAGATTACGCCAGGCGGGTCCTTCGTCCTGCCGACCGCCTCCGGCCCGCGAAAACTCATCTATATTGCACTCTCCGATTCCGTTCCCATAGAACACCACAT
>JAHWYE010000201.1 GCA_020028195.1 Nitrospirota bacterium | reverse complement strand
ATGCGCTGTCCGTACAGGGCGCGAGTCAGCGGATAGACGATGCTGTTGGTGATGGTGCCATCGTATTTGTGGCGGAGGTAGTAGGGCGCAACATAGTCGTAGCCTTCCTTCAATACCGGCCGGATCAGCAACTCGATCCATTCGGGCGTGATGCTTCGCAGATCCGAGTCCACCACCGCACAGGCCTTCGCCTTCAGCCGTCGTGCGATCTCGAAGATGGTCCGAAACGCGCTGCCTTTACCAGGGATTCCGTGGTACGGCGTAATGATCTTGTACAGCGGACTCTGTTGGTCGCTGATCAGCATGGCTCCGAAGTCCACGACCGCTCGTGCGACCGTCTCGGGCGTTCCGTCGGATGAACCGCCGTCCGAGTTGACCAGGACCGCTCGCGTGGTTGCAAAATATTTGGCCAGTCCGACGCTGACCGCGCGGACCACATGGCCGATCGTGGAAGCGTTGTTATAACTGGGAATGCCGACCAGGATCTCCGTCTCGCCAATCTCGTGGACTTTCGCCTCCGTCTCCGGAGCCAAAGGGATTGTCGCCGAGGTCATGCTCTGGCCTGCTCAGCCGCCATAACCGACCATCGGAATGGTCTTAGGTGATTGGCGTGCCAGAACATTTTTTCGAAGATCGGTCTCAACTTGGGAAGCTGTCCGGCGCCGGTTAGAAAGGAGTCCGACATCACCTGCTCCACGATCCGATGGATAGTCAAACGTGTTCTTGGCAACACAATACAAACCAACGGCACGATCAGTGCGCCGGCGTCAAGCCCATCAGTATCCCTGTCCCGATGTATTCCCACGATCGGCGTCTGCCTCGCTGCGCACAATTGGCCACAAGGCTGCCTACTGCGAGTCCGCCAATGAAGACCCATACCGGGCTTGAGAATCCTCGCACCAGCGTTCTGAAAAGATGGTAGAGGGCGGAGCGCTCTGGCTGAAATCTGACACGAGCCTCTGCTCTCAGCCACTCGCTCCAGTGGCCGGCTTCAAAAACTTTATCTTCCATATTGGAATCTCGACGGAATCTGGTCACGCTCATACCACCCTCTCGATAAGGCCCACCGGGAATTCGCTTACGATTTGGGCCAGTGGCAAGGTCTGACGATCGTCGGTCGCCGTCGTAGACAGGACTTCGCCTGTGAAGATATTCCTATAGCGGGAGGCTGATCGCCAAGAGGGAACGGTGACCCAGGTGTCTCCCCAGACATCTGAACCGATGGGCGGCGTCTTCCCATCTGGCATCAACCCAGCCACGAGACGCGGGACGACTGCCACAACGGCTTGGTCCTGATAGATCCGTGCAAAGGCGCACACGTGGTCTTTCTTGTTTCCCTGACTCTCCAAAGGCACGTACTCGCCCTCCAGGAAGAGGGGCGCATTGGCTCGTCGGTAGTTCAGAGCGGTCGCTGTCACATACAGTTTGATTCTCCCGTCTGGTCGGCCATCGAGCAGTTCACGGACCAGTCCACGGCGATCGGTGCCAGTGCCCGAATCAACGCCCTGCAATCGAGCCAACAGGTCGGCGCGGACTGAGTGGTCAACCGGCCGGCGATTGTCCGGATCAACAAGGCTAAAGTCCCAGAGTTCGGTCCCTTGGTAGAAATCGGGGATGCCTGGAGCCGCAATCTTAAGCAGAAGCTGTGACAGAGAATTGTAGATGCCGTATTCAGCGACCCTTTCTTGAAAGGGGATGAAGTCCTCCAGAAAAGGGTTCGCTCCAGTCCGGTCTAGGATCGCTTCAATGAAGCGATGAACCGCCTCGTCGTAGGCCTGATCGGGATTGACCCAGCTTGTGTGGACCTTAGCTTCTTTGAGCGCCTTGACCATGTAAGCCTGAATTCGGTCGCAGAAGGCACGATACTGGATACCGTAAAGGGGTGGAAAAGGCCAAGACCCGATCAGAGTCTGGTACAGAAGATATTCCTCGTTCCGGTCAGGGGCTAGCTGCCCGTCTACCTCGGTCTTGTGTTTCTTGTTCAGCTTGCTCCAGCGGAGCAGGTGGGCCTTCCAAGCCTGAGGAATCTCCGAGAGAACATTAATCCGCGCCCGCACATCTTCACTCCGCTTGGTGTCATGGGTCGATGTAGCCGAGAAGGAGTAGGGCCAGTGGGCTCGGCGCTGCCGGATCCGCTCGTGAAAGGTGGAGACGGGGATTCCGAATTGTTCAGGGTCTCCTCCCACCTCGTTCAATGAGACTAGCCGATTATAGATGTAAAATGCCGTGTCCTCGATCCCCTTGGCGGTGACCGGACTGGTGGTTTGTTGGAATTTCATCACGAAGCGCAGCTGCTCCAGGCGATCCTGTCGAGAACGCTCATCCGCCTGCTTCACAAGAAGCCCTCGCACAAAGTCAAAGACGAGTCCACTCAGAGCAGGGTTCTTGCGCTTGGCCTTGGCGACCGCCAACCGGATATACGCGCGATCCCGCTCCATCACTTCTTCAGCACTCTCCGTCACATAGGTCCGGTACACGGGAAAGCAGGCGATGATCTCCCGGATCGCGTGGGTCAGGCTGTAGAGCGTGAAATCGCGGGAGAGGCGGTCTCGTTCAGAGAGGCGGTTTAACTGATGCCCGAGCGCATTGATTTCGCTGGCCATGGACGCGCGCATGACCACCTTCTTTGTTTCATAAGTGAGTTCCTCACAGGAGATCCGGTCCTGGATAAACCGTGCGTAGACCTCATCAACGGCCCGCTCATGTGCACGGT
Source organism: Nitrospirota bacterium (assembly GCA_020028195.1). Lineage (GTDB taxonomy): Bacteria > Nitrospirota > Nitrospiria > Nitrospirales > Nitrospiraceae > NS-7. Next base: position 1,465 of record JAHWYE010000201.1, on the reverse strand, counting down.
TAACAAAGAGGCCGTTGAGCAGGTTCAGGAAATCGTACCCAGTCGTCCCGTGAACCGGCCAGGTTTCTGGGAGCGGCTCATCCTTGCTGAGGATCTTTTCGACGACGAGAAAGACCGGTCGGTCCTCGGATTCCCGTAACTTTTCTGAAGGGGCAAGCCTGGCTTGAGCCCATGCCTGTAACTGCCGAAGATACTCTCCGGGGTCGTAGAGTCCGTCCACATGATCGATGCGGAGACCCGTGACCGAGCCTTCCAGGAGGAGCTGGAAAATGAGTTGATGGCAGTGTTGGAAGACCGCCTGGTTCTCCATGTGGATGGCAGCCAGCTCATTGATATCAAAAAATCGTCGGTAGTTGATTTCTTCGGAGGCAACCCGCCAGTAGGCCAGTCGGTAGCCCTGCTCGGCCAGCAGGGCGTCCAGTAGGTCGAAGCTTCTCTGGTCGCCCTTCGTTCCGTTGAAGAGCCTGACATTCTCCTCCACGAACGCGCGGACTGGTCGGCTCTCACTGACAAGCTTAGTCAATCGTTTCTTGGCGATCGTCTTCTCGCGGTACCGCTCCGCCACACGTTGGGCGTTCCGCTCGTTGCGTAAAGGTAGGTGTCTGAGGGCCGTAATGATGCTCTGCAGCTCCTGGACGTCCTGATCCTTGGCTTCGGTCTGCTGGGTCAGATTATCCAGACGATGGGTCAAAATCCGAACCCACGACTCGGGAGAAACCGGAAGCCTGTGGTTATAATACCGGAGGTGGAAACTCCCGTCCTCATAGGTGAGGGTAATCTCCTGGTTTTCCAGAACGGTTCCATACAGATCCCCCAGAATTGGAAGCAAGACCTTGTCTTCCAGTTCGCGCTTGACAGGATGCCAGTCTATATCAAAAAAGTCCGAATAGCGGGAGCTCGGACCATTTTCCAGGACATCTAGCCACCAGGCGTTCACCGATTCCCCGATCCCCATATGGTTGGGGACCACATCCAGAATTTGACCCATGGCATGAGTTTTGAGTGCCTTGATGAACTCACGATACTCCTCTTCTGTTCCCAGTTCAGGGTTGAGCTTGGTTGGATCGACGACATCGTATCCGTGATTACTTCCCGGCACTGCCTTGAGATAGGAAGATGCATAGCAATCCGTGATGCCAAGGCCATAGAGATAGGGCACGATCCGTGCGGCGTCGGCAAAGGTGAATTGCCGATTAAATTGAAGCCGGTAGGTCGAGACCGGAATCCGTAAGGCTGGTGTAGACGTCATCGGAATTTCGTTCCGGTTACTGTGTCGTCTCCACAGCGCGGTCGCCGATGGAGCGCCCTCGCGGGAGCACGACGATGCTGAACCTGCTAGCCTGGTAGCGCTTGCAGTCCACGACCTGATCGAATCCGATCTGCGTCCCAGGCGGAATGCTATTAAACCGGTCCGCGATGACACGCGCATGAGACCCTCCAGGAATCCTGGACGTGGACGTCGACG
>JAHWYE010000037.1 GCA_020028195.1 Nitrospirota bacterium | reverse complement strand
CCAGAATCCGCAAGTGGTCGCCAGAAGCCGTCCCTATCTTGACCTCCCGTTTCACGAACCGGCCCTGCGCCTCTTCCACATAGACGATCTCCTTCCCATCAATCTCCAGGACCGCTTCCTTGGGAATAGCCATAAAGGGCGTCGCATCGCCAACCTGGAGATTCAGCCGTGCGAACATCTCAGGTTTCAGTTTGTGCGACTCATTGTTCGCCCAGGCCCTGACTTTGATCGTCCTGGTGTTGGGATCGACGACGTCCCCGACAATCGCAACGGCAGCCGGAAAGTTGACCCCTGGATAGGCCTCCACGGTCACTGTTGCCACCTGCCCCACTTTCACCAGGGCAATATCCCGCTCGTAGACGTCCGCGACCACCTGCAAGGAATCCAGATCAGCTACCGTAAAGAGCACCTGGGACGGATCCCCTCCCACCGATTGACCAGGGGTCACGGTCCGCTCGACCACCGTGCCAGTCAACGGGCTTTTCATCTGAAATCGGGACGTGATCCTCTGCTGAGCAAGAGGCTTTTCCAGTTCCATAGCAGGCACTTTCAGGGAGAGCAACCGCTCCTTGGCACGGCGGAACCCCGCGCGAGCCTTAATGAGATCATTCTCGGCTTGCTTCAAATCTTTCTGCGGCAGGGCTTTGGTTTCATACAGGTCCTTGGCCAGCCCATAGGCACGTGTCGCATATTCGAGGTCGGAGGCTTCCTTCACAAAATCGGAATAGGCGGCCGTAATGTCAGGGCTGTCAATCACGAGCAGCACATCGCCGGCCTTGACATGATCCCCCAGGTGCGCGCGAACTTCGAGAACTCGTCCTTGCAATGGCGAGGAGATCTTCGAGTACCGATCCTCGCCATAGGCCACCTTTCCCGCCAGCGTGAGGGCGGCTTTCTCCGAACTAAAAGCCACCACGGAGGTCTCGATTCGACTCTCCGCGTCAGCCGGCCGACTCGGTACTTTCTGGGCGGTCGGCGTCGCGGCACTGGAAGCGCTGGGCTCCTCATGGCGTCCACACGCGCCCACAAAGACCAGAGACAGGACGAGTAAGACGGTTCTTGGCCACATCATCATGAAGTAATCTCTCGCCCGACCGCACTTTCCAGCAGGAAGACATTGCGCTGGTAATTGAACAGCGTCTCGATGTAGTTTTGCTGGATCAACCGTGACGTCCGTGCCGCATCCAGCAGGTCCAGAATGGTGGCTCCCCCTCGTTCATAGGCGCGCTCCACGATCGTGAAGACAGAGCGCGCATCGTCCAGGACTCCAGCTTGATAGGCCTCCACCAATTGACGACTCTGCAGAAGATTCCGATAGGCCAGGTCCACCTGGTTTTCGACCTGATTCAGAGTCTTCTGGAACTCCGCTTCCGCCACCTGAACTCCCACCTCGGCCTGCGCGATCCCTCCCTGGTTCCGATTGAACAGCGGAACGGGCACACCAAGACTTAACCCAAACTGCTGCTGGTTATCTGGCCCCGTCGGCCCCTGAACCGCGTACCCGCCACCAGCCGTCACATCAGGATACCGGTACGCCTTGGCCAGTTTCAGGTCTGCCATTCGTTGAGACTGGACAAGACGTTTGACGCGGATGTCCGGCCTGGTATCGATTGCGACGAGCCGCAAGACCGCAATGTCGGGATCAACCCGGTGGTACTCGAGTTCGGTCGTCAGCTCCAATTTGACAGCCGGCGAGAGGCGTAGGAGCACACGCAGATCGGCGCGAGCCGCATTGGCTTCCTGAACGGCCTGGATGACCTGAGACTGAAAGTCCACAACCTGGAGGCGGATTCGGATGAGATCAACCTCCGCAATATAGCCCTTCTTAAACCGGATGGTGTTCACCTCCAAAATCCTGGCGAACCGGTCTCGGTTTTCCTCCGCAAGCGCCAACCGCCGTTGCGCGAGCTGGACTCGATAGTAGGTGTCCTTGACCGTGAAACCCAGTTGCCGGATGGCATCCTCGAAGTTAGCCTCTGTGGATTTGGTCCCAAAGGCAGAGCTTTCAATCCGATAGCCTCGCTTGCCGGCCATTTCAAAGAGCTGTTGCACCTGCGTGTAGACTTGCCCGCTGCGTGAGAGATTGGAGGGCACGCCAAACTGCTCCTTAGCGAAGGACCCAAGAGTAGCAACAGAAAGCACAGGGTTCGGAAAGAGCCCGGCGGTAATTTGCTGAGCCTTGGCGGAGTCAATCCCGAATCGCACAGTGATCAGGTCCAGGTTCTGCCGGAGAAAGAGCGCCAAGGCTTCGTCCAGACTCAGGCGCAGGGTGGATGACGGAGGTGTACTGGCTTTGGGTTCCGCCTGGGCTGCAGAGGCCAGGCTAAAACTCACCGGATTTGTAACGGAAAGAAGGAGGATTGCTGCCGAAATCCAGAGTGTGCTTGATGCGACATAGCCGGACTTTGCTGGCTTCCCTCCGCGTGCGGAACGATTTGTGTTCAAAGGAGCCCCCTGCTCATTAACGTCCATGTGCAGCGAGGTACGATATCCTAATCATTATACCGGCTTTCCCTAGGTTTTTGGAATAGTTATCCGCCTTCTCCCCTACAGGCCTACTGCATCTTGAGTTCGGTCCAGGCCCGATCGTACTGTCGGATCGCATCACCTAAATCAGCCATCCACTCCAGTCTGTCAAAGGTTGAATCAAGCGGATAGACCGCGGGGTTCTCGCGAAGCTGTTCATCCACGAGGGCCTTCGCTTGCCGGTTCGAAGACGCGAATCGCAGACGGTTGGTGGTCCGGGCCGCCACCACTGGATCCAACAGGTAATTGATAAATCGCATGGCGAGGTCCTTGTTCCGGGAAGTCTTCAAGACTACCAGACAGTCGGCCCAGATCGTTCCCCCTTCCTTCGGAACCACATACTTGATGGAGGGACGTTCTGCCATCGCACGGGCTATTGCGCCTCCCCATCCATGGGCCAGGGCCACTTCTCCCGAGATCAGCAACTGATCATAGCTCTCGCTGGTATAGGTCTTGACCAGCGGTTTCTGGCTCAGCAGCTTGGCCTTGGCCTGGCCGATCACCGTTGGATCGCGGGAATTGAGGGACTGTCCGATCACGCGTAAAGCCACGCCGAACACCTCGCGCTGATCGTTCAGCATGCTGATCCTCCCTTTAAACCGAGGGTCCCAGAGTACGGTCCAACTCTCCGGCGGGGGTGAAATCACATTCGAATCGTAGCCGATCCCAACTGTCCCCCACAGATACGGAATCGAGTACCGATTGTCGGGATCGAATGGCAGTCGCTGCAGCCGCTCAGCCAGCAGCGTGGCGTTCGGGATCTTCTCCAACGCCAGCTCGGCCAGAAGCCCTTGCCTCACCATAATGGACACCATGAAGTCGGACGGCGCCGCCACGTCGTAGCCGGTCGCGCCACCTTGCAATTTGGCCAAGAGCTCCTCATTGCTGCTGAACGTATCGACGACCACTTTGGCACTAGCCTGTCTCTCAAATTCCGCAATCAAATCCGGGCTGACATAATCAGACCAAGTGAAGTAATAGAGCGTGCGGCCCTTCTTAAGCCCGTCCTCTGCCGTCGGCTGACAGGCGGACAAGCTCGCGACACAGAGAAATGCCGCGAGCCATTTACGATTTCGCGATGTGTGCATTTGGTGATTGTTCACCATAACTCGATCACTAAATCACCAGATCACCAAATCCTCATCGGCTCAAGGATTCAATGCCTCTGACGTTGGACCAGCAGTGAGAGTCCGATTAACGCCATGGAGATCAGAACCAGCATCGCGGATAGCGCATTGATCTCCGGCGACACCCCGGACTTGATCATCGAATAGACTTTCAAGGGAAGCGTCGTTGAGCCGGGACCGGCTGTGAAGAAAGTCACGATGAAGTCGTCCAGCGAGAGCGTGAAGGCCATCAGGACAGCCCCGATGATCGCCGGCGTCAAGAGCGGCAGTGTCACGCGTCGAAAGGCCTGCCACGGAGTCGCGCCAAGGTCAAGCGCCGCTTCCACCAAACGGGAGTCCAGCTTCTGCAGCCTGGCCTGCACGATGACCGCCACGATCGGCACATTCCACACGGTGTGTCCAATCGTGACCGTCACAAGGCTGAGCGGCACCTTGATCATGACGAAGAAGAGCAGCAACGCCACGCCCAGCATCACTTCCGGAATCACAAGCGGCAACAGCAGGGCCCCCTCAACAGTCCACCGCCTCCCAGCTGGGAGGCGTTCCAGGCCAACTGCCGCGCTGACGCCAAGCACGGTCGCAAGGAAGGTCGAGACGGCAGCAACGACGAGGCTGTTGTGCACCGCTGCCAGGAGCGCCTGATCCTCGACCAGCACCAGATACCATCGGAAGGTACCGCCCTGCCAGGTCGCCGATAGGCGAGAGGCATTGAAGGAGAACAGAATCAGGACGGCAATGGGCAGGTAGAGGAACAATAGATTGGCGAGACTCGCGCTCCGCAGCCAGATGCGTCCTCTATTCACACGCCCCTCTCAAGTCGGTCGAGACGGCCATCTGTTTTGAAATAGGCCATCACGGCCAGCAGTACCAGCGCCATCAGAGAGAACGAGATCGCCGAGCCTAAGGGCCAGTCTCGCATCACCAGATACTCATGCTGGATGAGGTTTCCTACCATCATTGTTTTAGCGCCGCCCAGCAAGTCCGGCGTGATGAAGGCACCGAGGGAAGGAATGAACACAAGGATGCAACCGGCAATCACGCCCGGCTTCGTTAAGGGCAGGATAACCCGCCAGAACACGGACCAGCCCGTGGCGTACAAATCCCAGGCCGCCTCGACCACCGACAAGTCGAGTCGCTCCGTCGCGGCATAGAGCGGCAGGACCATAAACGGCAGGTAACCATAGACCAGCCCAATAAGGATTGCCCAGTCAGAATAGAGAAGCTCGATCGGTTGGGTCATCACACCCAGGTTGATCAAGAGCGTGTTCATCAGCCCTTCCGTCCTAAGAATGAACATCCAGGCATAGGTTCGGACCAGAAAATTGGTCCAGAAGGGAATCATGACGAGCAGGAGCCAGATTCCCTGCCAGCGGATTGGCGCCCGAGCGATGGAATAGGCCAGCGGAAATCCCAACAACAGGCATAGGGCTGTAGTGGCCAGCGCCAGTGCAATAGAACGGCCATAGATCCGGAAATACAAGGGATCGGCGAGGTGCGCATAGTTCGTAAGGCTGAACGTCCACTCCACCCCGCCATCGGTGCCTCGACTGGCGAAGCTGACAGCCAACACTATAAGGAGGGGAATGAAGAAAAAGATCCCCATCCACACCATTGGTCCCAACAGCCAACGAAGCGGGCGAGACTCCAGGTGGGGATCAGTCGTGAGGGTGGAAGGGACTGTCTGGCTCACTCGGTCAGGATCACTCCATCATCGGCATTCCAACAGAGGAAGACCGCCTCACCGACTCGGAACCGTTCTTGCCTGGCGCCAGAGTTTGGCAGCCTGGCTCTCCAGAGGACGCTGTCCGAGAGACGCAGGAGATACTGCATCTCACTGCCCGTATAGGTTACCTTTTCAATCCGAGCAGAAACAGCATTGTCGAACCGCCCCGCTTGGGCATCCTGCGACACATGGAGTCGCTCCGGGCGCAGCAACAGCATGACACGGTTTGCCTCCATCGGGCCCGGCGGGCGCCGTACAAGCAATGGCTGTGTGGTGGGAATGTCCGGCGACGTGATCCTACAGGTGGTGCCACCAACCGTTACGATCCGTCCGCTCAGATGATTGGAGAGCCCGATGAAGCGGGCCACAACCTCGGAGGTCGGTGATTCATAGACCTCTTGTGGACTTCCAACCTGGAGGACGCGCCCATGATTCATCACCGCGACTCGGTCTGACATGGTCAGCGCTTCTTCCTGATGATGGGTGACGCAGATGAAGGTGATCCCTACCTGCTTCTGAATCGCTTTCAATTCCAGTTGCATCTCCTGGCGTAGCTGCTGATCCAGGGCGCCCAACGGCTCGTCCAACAGGACAACCGCCGGACGGTTGACAAGGGCGCGGGCCAAGGCCACGCGCTGTTGCTCCCCGCCGGAGAGCTGCGACGGGAGCCGAGAGTGTTTGTCCGACAACTTGACCATGTCCAGCGCGGCACTCACTCGGGATCGAAGTTCCGCTCGCCTGATGCGACGCATCTCGAGCCCAAAGGCGACGTTGTTGAAGACGGTCATGTGGGGAAACAGCGCGTAGGTCTGAAATACAAGGTTCACAGGACGGAGATTGGGCGGCACATTCTGCATGGAGCGCCCTTCGACCAGGATCTCTCCCCGATCAGGACGCTCAAATCCACCCACGAGCCGCAACGTCGTCGTTTTGCCGGCACCGCTGGGACCCAGGATCGAAAAAAACTCTCCGGCTCGGACCTCGAGCGACAAGTGATCTACCGCAAGGGTCGCGCCATGGTATTTGACCAGGTCTCGTAGTTCGACACTCGTGTCGGCCAATGCGTTGGACCCCGTCAGGGGCGATTTCCCTCCCTTCGCGAAATCTCCCTAGCTGGTGAGTCCGACCTTGGAGCTGGCGGCACGGGCTCGTTTCCGTGCACGGAGCTTCGCCTCGTGTTTCCGCAGCAGTTCCTGCCGTAAGGCATCTCGATCCTCGGCCACGATCGTGACGAGACGGTCTGCATCCTCAGCATGATCCCGCACCAACTGCGACAGCCACCGCACCTGACGCTCGAGGCGCGCCAGCCTCCAAAGCACACTCTGGAGCACTGTCCGTGCCCTACCGCCCTGCGGCGCGAGGGAAAGGCTCGCGGATTTCGCCATGGACGATTTCCTGGGCATGGGACCTCCCTGGGACACGTGAGGGTAACTCATCTCGATTCTGGAGCCGTTAGTATCCTCGGACAAGACCGCACTGTCAACCGCACCGCGTTCTTTCTATTTGTGTTCCGTCCTGCTACAATCCCGCTACCATGCGGGATATCATGACCATGGTACTGGCGGGCGGCAAGGGGGAGCGTCTCTCTCCGCTGACCATTCCGCGGGCGAAGCCGGCGGTTCCGTTCGGGGGAAAGTATCGTATTATTGATTTCACGCTGAGCAACTGCCTGAACTCCGGCCTCAGGAAGATCGGGGTGCTGATCCAGTACAAGTCCCATTCTCTTGATCGCCATATCCGGGTCGGTTGGAACATCCTGAACGCCGAGCTTGGCGAATTCATCGCTTCTATTCCGCCCCAGCAGCGCATTAGCGAGGACTGGTACAGGGGCACCGCTGACGCGGTGTACCAAAACCTGTTTCTGCTCGACAACGAACAACCGATGTTTCTGCTCGTGCTGGCCGGCGACCACGTCTATAAAATGAACTACGCCGACATGTACGACTTCCTGATTGCGAAGCAGGCCGACGCGGTGGTGGGCGCCATCGAGTTTCCGTTGGCCGAGGCCAGCCGGTTCGGCGTGATCGGGGTGGACGAGGACTGCCGCATCCTGCGGTTCGATGAAAAACCGAAGCACCCTTTCCCTCTTCCCAGCGACCCCAACCAGGCTTTTGTGTCAATGGGCATTTATCTCTTCAGGACCGATGCCATCCGCGAACACCTGATCGAGGACGCCAGGCAGGGCACCTCGCACGATTTCGGCAAGGACATTATCCCCCGCATGGTTCGGCAGAACCGTGTGTTCGCCTTCAAGTTCCAGGATGAGAACAAAAAAGCCGTGAAATATTGGCGCGACATCGGAACGCTCGACGCCTACTGGGAAGCCAACATGGATCTCGTTGCAGTGGATCCGCTGTTCAATCTGTACGACCAACACTGGCCGATCCGCACCTACCAAGGCCAGTTTCCTCCCGCCAAGTTCGTGTTTGCGCAGGACTACGAGGGCGGACGGATGGGCATCGCGCTGGATTCGATCGTCTGCGGCGGATGTATCATCTCGGGCGGCCGGGTGCAGAACTCCGTGCTTTCCCCGAACGTTGTGGTTCAGGATCACGCCGACGTGAGGGAATCGATTCTCATGGAGAACGTGGTTATCGGCGAGCAGTCTCGAATCAGACGCGCCATTATCGACAAGGACGTGATCATTCCGCCCAAGACCGAGATCGGGTACGATAGGGACGCCGACCGCAGCCGCTTCACGGTCACCGATTCCGGGCTGGTGGCCATTTCCAAGGGAATGAAGTTGCATGCCTCCTTCGATCCATCCGGTTGACCTGATCGCGGCCCTCCGCCACAAGCATCTGACCCCGGCCATCGTGTTCCTGACCTCGCGGCGTGCCTGTGACGATGCAATGCAGGCCTTCCAACGGAGCCAGGTCCTGCTGCCGCAAGTACGGCAACAGGCCATCGCCTCGGCGTTTGAGCAGCTCATCGCCCAGTACCCCAGCATTGCTGAGCATCCGCTCCTACCGGCCGTCCAGCGGGTCGGGGTCGCGGCACATCATGCCGGCCACCTGCCGTCGTGGAAAATCGCCGTGGAGGAGCTGATGCGACAGGGCTGTCTGGACGCCGTCTTCGCGACCACGACCCTGGCCGCCGGCGTCGACTTTCCCGCACGGACAGTCGTCTTGACCCAGTCGAGCGTTCGCAAGACGAGAGATTTCACCGACCTCACAATCAGCGAGATTCAACAGATCGCCGGCCGTGCAGGTCGTCGCGGAAAAGATCTCGTCGGCTTTGCAGTGGTCACCCCGTCGCCCTATATCGACTTGAGCGTGATCACAAAGGGGCTCACGGGACAACCGGAGCCGATCGACAGTCAGTTCGTCATCAGCTACCCCATGGTCCTGAACCTGCTCAAGGCGCACCAGCTTGACCAGATCCAGGCTATCCTGGCAAAGAGCTTCGCGCAGTTTCAGCTCAACCGTCGGGCCGAGGCGCTTGAAAAGAAGCTGGACCAGTTGCATGAGCAGATGCAGCCCTACGGGCCTCGCGTCTGCACGGACTGGATCACGCAGTGGCAGGTGTTCGACCACGCGAGGAAGCAGAAGGCCCATCGCGTTCAGGTAAGACGACGCGAACCGCCGGAGGTGCTGGCCCGCCTCCATTTCCTGACGCCCGGGCGCCTGGTCGGATTGCCGAAGGGACGCGGCATCGTCCTACGGCAGTACCGGAGCCGCGGGCAGCGCAGTTCGATGGTCACCGTGCTACGACCAAGCGGCGCGGTGACCGAGTGCCCAGCGGCCATGATGACGCAAGTGCTGGACCGAACGTTTGACGTAGCCGAAGCGCCGGTGTATCCCTGGTGCATTCCCGAGAGTCTTCAGGAGTTGACTCGGCACCTCTCGGAACTTCCCAGTCGAATTCCCGCCTTGCCGATCCTCGCGCAGGACGAGCGGGAGGAGCTGACGGAGTCCCAGATCGCGCAAACCTTGGACGAGTTCCCTTGCCCTACGTGTCCTTCGCGCCCGGCTTGCCAGAAGGACCACGCCCAAGCGCTACGCCTGCGACAAGAATTGCACCGCCATAGCAAAATGATCCAGGCGCTGCGACACGGCCTCTGGCACAGGTTCCAGGCTCGGGCTGAGGTATTGCAGGAATTCGGGTATCTGACGCCGACCTGTCATCTCACCGAGGATGGGGAATGGGCGCGGCTGATCCGCATCGATCATTCGCTTCTGATCACAGAGCTGATCCGCGCTGAAGCCTTCAGCGGGATTGAGCCACAGATATTGGCAGGTGTCATGGCGAGCATCGCACATGATGACGACCGCCCGGGCTCCTTTCCCCGCATGAGCAACGGATTGGCCTCTCTGCTCAGCCAGGTCCGCCAACTGGCCGAATCCTTGGCGCCGCACGAGGACCCACCCCTGCTACGGGCAGACGTGGCCGCCTTGACGGAACGCTGGATAGGCGATCCGACGCTCACCTGGATCGGGCTGTGCCGCACAACGACGATGGCGGAAGGGGACATCTATCGCCTCTTAGCTCGGACACTCGAATACCTGTCCCAGCTCCACACGCTCCGCTCGACCCATCCTGGCTTGGCCGACCGCGCCAGTCGCGCGATCAAGGCGCTGAGGCGAGGCGTGTTGGAGGAACTGCCGTGAGACTTGAAACGTGAGGCGAAAGGTGACAGCCGCAGAGGTCCCTTTCCCCTCACGCCTGACGCTTCACGCCTGACGAAAGAGAAGATGA
>JAHWYE010000200.1 GCA_020028195.1 Nitrospirota bacterium | reverse complement strand
CGGAGACCGTGTGGGTTTCACCCTTGAGGACGGACCGTTCCGCGCCATCGCTCACCTGGGCCTGGAGGCTGGTGGCCTTCTTTGGCTGCTCCGAGCCGAGGAGTCGCGCCTTGGTCACCCCGGCTGTGGCGACGATCCGGTCGTCCCGAAGATTCCGTGTCGCGAGGATCACCTTCCCCCTCGTCTCCGTCTGCGCCAGCGCCAGGCGCTCGACCTGCTCGGGCGTCAGCGCGAGGGTGACCGTGGTGACTTTGACCGGGCTGTTGTCACGCATCTCGACGGTCTGCCCCGCCGCCAGCACCGGAACGTTCTGCAGGATCACCTTGCCCACATGGTCGATTTGACTGCCCTCGGACCGCATGCTCGCGATGAGGTCCACGCGGCTGTGGGGCAGAATGAACCCCGTCTCCTGGACCGCCTCGTCGACCTTGATCGTCACCCCCCGGAGACCCTCCGGGACGAGCATCGGGAGCAGTCCTCCGCGCGCAGCGGATGCGGCGTCAATGAGCTTTGACTTAAGCAGAGGCTCGCCGGCCACGATGGAACTGCGGGCTACCTGCCCCTCGGCTTCGGCAAGGCTCCGCAGGGCGCCACCGGGGACGGCCTGGTTCGGCCAGGAAGAGAGTCTGACATGTTGAGGCGTGATGGCTTCTCCGACCGGCACGTTGACTTGGGCCACGACGATCTGCTCGACCGGCTGGCCATACACAGCCACCCGTTGGATGATGGTCTGGTAGACGAGGAAAGCGGTCGCCAAGCCAATCACCGCGGCGAGCGTTACCACTATCAATAGTCGTCGACGCACGGCAGTCCTCCTACTCGTACCGCATGCTGGCGCTCTGCTGCATCGGCAGCGACGTCAGCATCGGCAGCATGATGGGAAAGAGTGTCGAGAACGTCAATGTCACGTCTGCCCGGACCACAGAGCCAGGCTGACAGGGGACCACACAGATGACGGACACGCTGGTGGGGGTCATGTTGGCCGCGGTGAGAATGCTGTTGATCCGGGCGGTCGCTGGGGCAGGATCGAACGGATTGGTCACCACCCCCACCCGTGCCCCCTCGCGCACGGCAGTTGTCGCAATATCAAACGTTAGCCACATCCGGCTGAGCTCGACAATGGTGAAGAGAATGAAGACCAGCGTCGGAAGCACCAGGATAAACTCGATCGTCGAGGTGCCGCGTTTATTCCGGTGTTGTCGAGCGTGGGTCATGGTTTTCTCCAATCTCGTGATCGCCCAGGGAGGCTCCCGAAGGAGCCGCCCTGGACCAGAGACCGCCTCTACTTGATAGCAGTGATTTTGCCGGAGATGAAGGCGATCGCCTTCTGCAGGGCCGGTTGCAGCTCCCCCGGGTACACCACGACGGCCATGGCCACAATGAGCGCCGCGATCAGGAGCCATTCCACGGTCTCAATCCCGCGCTGGTCACGGAGGTAACGACTTGATTGGTATGCATGGCGAATCATCATTATCATTTTCTTGCCCTCCTCCTCACGATCTTGTTGCATTGTTGCCTGTCAGCCTTCCCCTTTCCCCTTGCCTGCTCTCGGCCGATCCAACATCCTCCCCGAGCACGAGTGCTCATGCGGTAGAGGAGGCGTCCGTCGCGCTGCTTCCCGACAAGAAATGCGGGTTATCTCGTTCGAGGAGTTTGGCGATTTCTGTTTGCTTTGCCGGGTTCATGCGATAGCAGGGTGCCTTCAGCCGCTGTCGGGAAGCGAGGATGAGGCCGCGGTTCAAGAGCATCTCCACAGAATCCCTCACCTCGTTGATCGTGAGTTCGATGCGCCGACGCTCCAACCACCATCTCGCGATCCCCTCCAGGGTATCCTCAGCATCGGGGTTACTCGCCAAATAATGAAGGATCTCCCGGGCAGCCTCGTCTTGCTTGCGGCCATCATCGTTTCGGCTCTTCACAGCCTCCTCCCCTTCCTGATGCGGTCCAGATCCCTGCGGTTCCGCGCAAGAAGAGGATGCACGCGTGATGCCAGGCGTTCTGCACCGAGGAAAGCGCTTAATTTCAAAAGGACGTGGAAGGAAAGCCCGTCGCTTGCCTGGCGCAAGAGGGGATAGTGTCCCCTCAGCCAAAAGGTGGAGATTGTGCGCAACGTGTGGATACCATGAGGGATGCGAGGCTGAGGGCAGGCAGCCCCACGGTGGGGTCAATTTACCCCACCCTGGATTCTTCTCCGTCCGTTCGGCAATCGAAGGAGCGATTTCGCGAGAATTTCGGACGAAAGACGAATCCTGCATCTTGACACCACGCTGATGAAGTTCCGTGAGTGGTGCTGTCGAATAGAGGATGAGGCTAGGCCTGGGCTGGTGTGAGGATCATGCGCAGCGGAAAGGACAAACGCGAGGTGAGCGCGTGCTTATCTCGTCCCTGCCCAAACGGAGGGGTCCAGCCGGTGTTTCTGAATGAGCCGGCGGAATGTGCGACGGTCCTGTCGGGCCGCGTGGGCGGCCCGGGAGATGTTTCCGCGGTAGGCCTGGAGGAGTGTTGCCAGATATTTGTGCTCGAACTCGGCGATGGCCCGGGCCTTCGTTGTGCGGAAGGACTCGGTGGAGTCACCGTCGATCGGTTGGAGCGGTCGGGTCGGCCACGGCAGATCGGCAGCGCGGATCAGCCGAGGCGAGCTCATGTGGACGAGCTGACATACCACATTTTCAAGCTCGCGCACGTTGCCAGGCCACCGGTACGTGCTTAGGGCTTGGACCGCATCTGGCGCAAAGCGCCAACGGTCGTCAGCCGGCGCGTGCCGGTCCAGGAAGTAGTCCGCCAGCAGCCCGATATCACCGATCCGCTCACGCAGAGGCGGAAGCAGGAGCGTAACCACATGGAGCCTGTAGAAGAGGTCTTGGCGAAACTTGCCTTCCCGAAGTTTCGCGCTGAGGTCTGTGTTGGTGGCCGCCACCACGCGGACGTTGGCCTGTACACTACGGGGAGAACCCAGGGGCCGGAAGGTGCGGTGCTCAAGGAAGCGGAGAAGCTTGACCTGCGCTCCGGGTGCCAGCGCGTCAATCTCGTCCAGGAAGAGGGTACCTCCCTCTGCCTCGGCAATGAGCCCCGGTTGGTCAGACCGAGCGTCAGTGAAGGCCCCGCGGTGGTGGCCGAATAACTCGTTCTCGAACAACTCGGGTGGAAGAGCGCCGCACTCTACAGGCACGAAGGGTTTGCTGGCCCGGCCGCTCACGTAGTGAATCGCCTGGGCTGTAAGTTCCTTACCGGTACCGGTCTCGCCCGTCACCAGCACCATCACGTCCGTTTTGGCGATCCGCAGGATCTGCTGCTTGACTGCCTGGAAGGCCGGGTCCGCCCCACGGAGCCGGTCCAGCGCCATGGATTCGTGCAGGCGTTCCCGGACACCTTCAATCTCTTCCGTAACGCTACCCGGCAGGAGGCGTCGGACCCTCGCCAACAGCTCGCGCTCCCGCACCGGACTCACGAGAAAGTCCGTGACCCCGGGAGGCGGCCGGTCGAATCCGTCGGAGAGATGCTTTTTGTGGAGAATCGGTAGCAGCTGCGCCCCTGGCATCGAGATGCGAAGCTCGGTTAGGACGCTCCGAGGGTCAAGACGTGGGGTCAGGATCGGAATGATGAGGTCGACCAGGCCATTCTCTCCGTCTTCCAGCAACACCGCAAAGCCACCAGCATTCAACAGGATATCTCGTACCTGAGCTCCTACCTCGGGAGACCGCAGGCCCAGGACAAGAATGCGGGGCCAAGAAGAACAATTGTTTCGGGGACTCACTGTGGCACCCACGAAGCCTCCGTATCGGCCCGGTCAACCAAGAAAGATATAGACTGGAATCACGTCGGGCACACAAACATGCGAATGTTTGGATAACGCCTTCCGACCCATCTATCAGTCAGTTTGGGAGGGCTCGGGCTTTGTGGGGCAGCCACGATCCTGCTGACAGATGGGCGCTACACGTTCTCGCCCCTCCGGTCTGGAGTGTGTTTCCTCCAGGGGAGCGTCGTGGCTCCGATTGTTCACTTACCCCACGCCGTCATGGGGGGGGTTCTCTGGGGAGGTTAGGAATGTACTCTATCGGCCGATTGCTTGTCAAGAAGAAATTGGGATCTACACAACTGAAATCTGATCCGTCGGAGTCTGTCGCCGGGCCTCCGTGGCCGGGAGTCTGAAGTGCCTGATATTCCTGGAGCCGGCGGTCAGGGGTGGACCGATG